>JAUZRW010000036.1 GCA_030950085.1 Anaerolineae bacterium | reverse complement strand
AAAGATAGGGCGTTTTGCTTTTTTAATCGGTGTTTTTAGACCTCGTGCATGACAGAATCAGTCAGCAGCAGATTCAGAATCGTCTTTTAAACGAAGGCTCCCTTCATCAAATACAGGGAAACTGATAAAGAATGTTGACCCTTTGCCGAGTTCGCTTTCGAGCCAGATTTCTCCGTTATGCCCACGCATGATATTATAAGTCAACATCATGCCCAGACCTGTCCCGGGTTGTTCTTTAGCTTCTGGATTGTCGCTGCGGAAGTATTGTACTTTGAACAGTTTCTTTTGGTCTTCTTCACTCATACCAAGACCTTCATCGCGTAGTGCAACAACTACCATTGGGTCTCTGCGTTTTCCCTGCTGGTCATGATAGTTATCATCTAGCCATGCTTCCACAGTGATGGTTGTGTTTGCTTTGCTATACTTATTCGCATTGGTCACAAGATTGGTGAGAACTTGAATGATACGATTTTCATCACCCATAATGAGGGGTAAATCCTCTGGCACCTTGTTAATGAGTTCTTGGTCTTTGTCTGCAAATGCCTGTACAAAAGGACGTAGGGTTTCCACCACAGCACTATAAATATTCATAGGTTCTGCTTCTACTCGGAAATCTCTTGTCTTCATTCTTGCCGCATCGCGTAAGTCATCAATGATTGTTTTAATACGTTTGGCATTCGAGTGGATGACTCCGACAACATGCTCTTGTTGCTCTGATAGCTCACCAAGGCTGCCACCACGTAGCATATCTGCCCATCCAATCAGGGGAGTCAGCGGGTTTTTGAGTTCATGTGCAGCGAAGCCCATAAAATCACTCTGCGATTGATTAGCTTGCATCAGTGCTTCATAGAATTGCGCGTTTGCGACAGCAATACTAGCATGTTCGGCTATGCGCTGTGCAAATGCCCAATCTGGTAGACTAAAACGGGGCAGAGTGTTCTTTTCCAGAATCAGAATGGCATTAACTTCATCGCCACTCATCATCGGGAGAGTAATTTGACTGTTAGAGTCTTTCAAACCCTTATCGTAATCGGGGTCATCTTCCACATTCAGGATAATATCAGCTTGCCTTGACCGTATCACACGGCTCACAATACCTTGGTCAAGAGACCATAACAAGTCATCAGCGCCTTCGGGATATTCATCCGGCGTATAACCCTCAATGGCTACAATTCTTAAGCCGTGTGGCTCCTGGCTAACGATGCCTAATGCCCCAGCATTCGCATTGAGAATCTTCATAGCCGAAGTAATCGTGATATTCGCTACTTCATTCAGGTCAAGTGTGCGATTCAGTTGTGCATCAATTCGTTCTAGGGTTTCCAATTCTGCAACACGCTGGCTTAATTGTTGGTCTGTCTGTTGGAACAAACGCGCATTTTCAATGGCGACAGCAGCCTGACCTGCAAATGTCGTCAGCAAGTCGGCATCGTCTTCAATAAAAGGTGTTCCATCTGTTTTGTTGAGAACTTCCAGCACGCCAATGACTTGGTCTTTAGCAACTAGCGGCACAGCCAATAAGGAACGTGAGATGAAGTCATCAACCAGTTCAACGGTGTGGCGTTGGTCATTTTCCGCATCATTGACGATAAGGGGCTTCCCCGTTTTGACAACTTGTCCCACTACACCCTGCCCAGCAGGAACACGAGTGCCAAGCAAGTCGTCACCACCACCGCCACTCACCACACGGAATTCTAAATCGCCGGAATCATCTTCGCTATGCAACAAGAGCGACCCCGCTTCGGCATTCAAAATCTCTACTGAACTGTTCATGATGATTTCAAGCAGCTTTTCGACATCAGATTCTGTCGCAACCAACTGACGACTGATATTGTTTAGGACGGTAAGTTGCCGCTCACGCGCTTTCGTCTGTGTAAAGAGATTCGCTTTATCGAGTGATGTCGCTGCAAGGGAGCCAATATCATTGAAGATTTTGAACATTTCAGCATCATATGGCGCTGTATCTCGGACTTTACCTGTCGCAATTACACCGAGAATACGCCGTCCAGCCGTGAGAGGGACACCCATCCATGCCCGTAATTTTTCGCTGACAAGAATTGATGTTGCGCCCCGATTGTCTAATTCTTGCTTATAATTCCCCACATTCAACGATGTGTTCTTCTTGATGACTTCGCTAAAGAGGTCAATCCCTAATTCCCAGCGTATCCCTTCTTTATTATCGTAGCGTTCATTACCTTCGAGGAAGAAGGCGAAATACAAACGGTTGATACGCTCATCATAAAGTGCAATATAGAAGTTTGGTACAGAAATTAGACGGCTAGTTTGGGCATAAATCAGTTCGAGTAGGTCATCAAATTCAATCGTGAAGTTGACAGCCTGACCGACTTGGCTCAACACATCCAATTCGTCTACACGCCGTTGTAGCGATTCAACCACCTGAGAGCGTTGGGTGGCTACCCTTAACTGATTGACGAGACTTTCAACAAATCGAACTTCTTCGTGCGAGTAGCTTTCTTTGTTGCTCGGTGGGGCAAGTAAAACGAAGCCACTCAATTCTTGCTGCCCCTTAATGGGTGTAATGATGGCTGTTTTCAATAAGCGTAAACGAGCTTGGTCTACCCACAATTCATGTGGCCACTGCTGACCGGGTTGTAAGCTGATAGCACTCGCTGTCCGCCTTAATAATTCGAGCATGGGGCTATTGGACGCAAAACGAATTTCTGTATTCGTGCCATTTACTTTATAGGCGCTGTATTCACCATTGCTATCGCGTAAATAAATGAGAATGCTGGATGGTGAAATGGTGTCTTTCAGTAGCGAGTAAAAGAGGGTCGCAATTTCTTGATAAGTATCAAGATTTGTCAGGCGCGTGCTAAATTCTTCGATTTTTGCTTGATAATTGCGTTGTTGGCGAAAGTAAATTTTATCAATACGTTCTTGCAAACTCACACGGATAGGTGTGAAGAGCATCACCATCGCAAACAAGATGACCGCAATAATGAGCGCATTATTGACATTGAGCAATTCGATTGTCAGTATCGTACCGCCAAGTGACAATAAAAATACAGCAGCGATTAATGCACCGAGCATAATCAGGTAGGTAATACCTTGGCTGATGCGGCGGTCGGTATCGTTCTTGGGATAATGCAATACAGCATAAGCGATTGCCGCAATCGGGAAGATAAAAACGGTTGTTACAAATTCCATGTTGATAGGGAGTGTGGTATGTGTAACGCTGACAGCGACTAAATTCAATAACCAGAGAATAACAGCAACAATCATCAAGCCACTGCCGATAAAAATCGTATTGCTCTGGTCACGGGTGGCTGGTGAGGTCGCTTTAGTTCGTTGAATAGATACGAGGATTAGGAGTGAAAATAAGCCAATGGTTACGGTAATTGTCCCGACCTTCGTTATGAATAGTCCGGCGTAGGCATCAGTGGGGAAAAAGTGTAAGCCAGCTAGGATGAGTCCAAATAAGATCCCCACGACTATCGGCACATATTCTATTGGTTTGAACTTCCGCACTAATCGCAGTGTCCGTGGGAAAGTCAAGCCGAAGACAATCAGCGTCCCACTGAGCAACCCAGCACTCACCATCCAAGCGATACCTAAAATGGCTTGTGTGCCGATATCAAATAAGCCACCTGCGAAGATGGCACTCGTAAAAGCGATGGTTGCTGCCAGCAAACCTTCCCGTCGCTGATAAGCATTTTTGATGACCAACCAACCCATGACGATAACAAGTACCGAACCTAAAAAGGGCATCATGAAGAAAGATAAAAAGTCTACATCAGGGAAATCTATCGGGTTATAGGTCACGCTGCACTGTGCAAAACTATTTTCTGGCGCACTACAAATACTGGCACTGATATTTGCTGAATTTTCACGTCTCAGAAAATCAACGGTAATCGCATCATAGCCGTTATCGGCGCTAATGTTAATCTCACTGAGAATATTAGTGTAACGATTCATCGCAGCACGATAATCACTGCGGTCAGGTGTATTAAACAAATCTGTGCCATTGATAGCAATAATCTGGTCGCCGGCTTCTATGCCAGCTAAATGCCCCGACCAAGATGCTGAACCTTGTGTCTCGCCAGCATTGACAACCAGTGTGTGCGATACCATCACACCTGCAAAGGGACGCAGCCAAAATGTTACGGCTGTCACAAGATAGATGACTATCAAACCCGTTGTGATGATGCCTAATCCACCTACCAGATATTGCCAAATGGTGAAGGATGAAAGAGTAGTTTGGCTTTTGGTATCACTTGATGTCTTGTTAAGGGTGGTCGCGCTCATGCGTCATTTCCCACTACTTGAAGTTTAATTGATGAAACTCTATATTAATTCTATCACAGCCCTTGTCTAACAGCACTAAAGAAATGTGCCTACTTCGTTTGATTTTGGTTGCTTTTTTGGATATGAGAAGTTTGTCAGTAAATATATGTCATATCGCTAATATTTTGAAGCATCTTGCCAACTTCGGCTAATGTTGGATTAATGGGTTATACTGTCAATATGCGTATTTTCTTGTCTCGTAAGGGGAAATTTTATGGAACAGTGGGAATATTTGACAACCTTTCTTGAAGCCACTGCCAAGAAAAAGGAAGTCAAAGAATTTATCAAGAATACATTTGACAAAAAAGCAAAGCGGCACTCACCCGAAGCCATGATTCCAAAACTGAATGAATACGGAAAACAAGGTTGGGAACTGGTACATATGGAACCTGTGCCACGTCTAGGCGGTAAAGAAGATATCCAATTTGACCAGCACAGTTGGAGCAATCAATATTTCTGTGTATTCAAGCGCCGTGAGGCAGGAACATCAATGCCTGTCCATGTTGCCCATCCGCCGCAAGCACAACAACAGCAAGCCCCTGCACAGCAACAACCCACACAAAGCACACCCTCCACCGAATCATAAGGCTAAGTTTTTCGGGTGCAGAACCCAAACTGCACCCTAGCCATATCCTCTCTACGATTTCGGTATTTCCTGTTACACTATGGCAAGATTCACAAGCATATTTGGAGCAGTAATTCGTGACACAAGTTGTTTTTATTACAGGCGCATCGAGTGGCATCGGGCGAGCGACAGCATTAGCTTTTGTGAAAGCAGGGTATCATGTTGCTGGCACTGCCCGCCGTGCGGAACGATTGTCTGAATTACAGAGCGAAATTAGCGCCCTATCGACTTCACAGGGCGAATTTTTGCCGATTACAGGCGATGTCACCCATGCTGAGTCTATAGTTTCAGCCGTCGCCCAAACAGTTGAACATTTCGGACAGTTGGATATTCTTGTTGCCAATGCCGGAGTCGGACAGCGTGGCGTAATGGTTGATGCCGAATGGGAAGACCTTGAAACACTGTTGCGAACCAACATTGACGGGGTATTACATAGTATTCGTGCGTGTGTCCCAGAAATGCGAAAACAGGGCGGGGGGCATATCATCACAATTTCATCTGTTGCCTACAATCTCGTCTCGCCCTATGCTGCGACTTATGCGGCAAGTAAAGCCTTCGTGAGCAGTATCGCTAACTCAATTCGTATCGAAGTCACCAAAGATAATATCAAAGTCAGTGACTTTCTTGTGGGTCGTACCGAAACAGAATTTAACGAAAATCGGCTAGGCGGCAGTATCAAACGCTCAAAAAGTGTCCCAACCATGACAGCCGATACAGTTGCCGAAGCGATTGTCAAAGTCGTCAAGAAGCCTAAAAACACAGTTATTCTGCGATTTTTTGATAGACTATTGGTGTTGGGGAATCGTCTCGTCCCCGGTATTATCGGCAAATTGGCAGCACGGCAATATCAGTAAGATAGTTAAAATATCCACAGAGGATAAAGGAACAACTCATGGACAAAAGCAAGTACGATATGATTGCCCATACCGAACTGAAATATGTCAGTCCACTCCGTACCGTGATGGTTGAGGAAGTGGCAGAATTAATGCGTTTAGCACCTGCGACAAATATCATTGATGTCGGTTGTGCGAAAGCTGAAATACTGTTGCACATGGCAGATTTATGTCAGGTTTCAGCAGTTGGCATTGATACATCACCACAATTCCTTGAAATCGCAAAACAAGAAATCGCACAACGCGCTCCGGCTGCCGATATTACGCTTTACGCCACGCCTGTTAGCGAGTATAAATCCGAACTAGAGATTTACGATGCTGCGATGTGTGTCAATTCATCGGGACTATACGGCGACTATGATAAGGCACTGGCAGAAATTACCAAATTAGCCAAGCCCGGCGGCATGGTTATCATGGGTGATTATTATTGGCGAACACAAGCCAACGCAGGTATTCAATCATTTACTGTCACACATGATTATAAAGGGGCAGTTGATTCGGGCATCAAGCAGGGACTCACAGCTTTATATGCCACAGTCTGCACGCCGCTTGATATTGACCGCTACGCATGGTTACAAAGTTATTCGATTGAAATGTACGCCGTAGAAAACCCCGATGACCCCGATGTCCCTGCCATGTTAGAGCGCAGTCGGCAATTGCGTGATGAATTTATCCAATATGGACGCGATGCACTGGGTTTTGGCTTATTCCTGTTCCGTAAACCAACTTAAAGTAAGCGAAAGTTGCTATGGCGAAAAAACCTAAAAAACTGAATTCTATGCGCTTGTTGGATGCAAATAATGTCCCCTACGAAGTGCTAGAATATGATTCGAGTATTAAAGATGCCCAACAAGTAGCTGAAATGGTAGGAATGCCACCGTTTATGGTTTACAAAACGCTCATTGTACAATCCGTGAAAAGCAATATGCCATTCATTGCTATGATTGCCTGTGATTGTCAGCTTGACTTGAAGAGAATGGCAAGCGCCGCCAAAGAGAAAAAAGTTCACATGGCAAAACATAGCACAGCCGAAAAATTGACAGGCTTACAAGTCGGCGGAATCAGTGCCTTGATGTTGATGGATAAAAATTGGTCTGTTTATATCGACCAACCAGCGATGGAGTTGCAAAATATCGTTATCAGTGCGGGACAACGTGGGCTACAGTTACGGATTCCGGTGATGCCATTATTGAATTTGCTCAAGGCAAAAATCGCAGAAATTAGCCAGACCGATGAATCATAAGGGCATTAAGCTAGTACACGACCAAAAAAGTTTTTATGTAGGGGCGCAAGGCATTGCGCCCGAAAAACACAAATCTAATCATCAAGAATTAAATTGGTCAAGTACTAGAATCTGGAGAAAACCTAGAAAAAAGATGAACCACGAAGGCACAAAGGACACAAAGAATCTTTATTCAAAATCATGCTCTGCGCCTCTGATTCTCCGTTTCTCTGTGTTACGCTTTTTCTCGAAAATTTGTCGGACTCTGTAATATGACACCCACAAACAGGAGTAAATTTTGTGATTAAAATTGGTGATATTGAAATTCATCTAATTAATGATTGCCGTGTGATGGTCGATGGTGGAGGGGCATTCGGGCTTGTACCACGTATCTTGTGGCAGCGTTACTTCAAGCCCACCGACGATAATATGATTCCCATGAATCAAACCTGCTTATTTGTACGGGCTAATGGCAAAAATATCATTGTTGATACCGGACTTGGTACGAAACTCAATGACAAAGTACGGCGTATTTTTCGCATTGAAGCAGAAGGCGGTTTATTGACGGGCTTGGCGAAACTCGGCGTGTTACCAGAAGAGATTGACCTTGTGATTGATACACATTTGCACTCTGACCATGCTGGTGGCAATACCAAATTTGTCGAAGGCAGCACGGATGAAGTCGAAGCGACCTTTCCGAATGCCGAATATGTGGTACAACGTCGAGAGTATGAAGATGCTATGCAGCCCAATGAACGCACTGCTGCAACTTATTTTCCGTTCAATTATCAGCCCTTAGTCGAAAGTGGGCAGATGCGTTTATTAGATGGCGATGAAGAACTTTTGCCCGGTATCACAGGTATTGTCACACCGGGACATACCCCTGCCCATATGAGTATCCGTTTCGAGAGCAAGGGTGAACATGCGGCATTTTTGTGTGATTTAGCGAGTTATGCCGTTCATTTTGAGCGTATAGCTTGGATGACTGCTTATGATGTCGAACCCCTACGAACGCTCGAAACCAAACGCATCTGGCAACAATGGGCATTAGACAATGATGCAATTGTCATTTTTCCGCACGATGTCAAACGTCCCATTGGTCGCCTCACTCAAACTGAAAGAGGCGCGATAATTGTCGAAGCGATTGATGAACCCTATGTGAATGAATGATATAGGCGATTCATCAATCGCCTATATCATCGCTAGTGCCGTTCTTGCCATTCATTGATTGCCGTTTGGATAAATTCGCGCACATCAGAGTCAGCGATTTCATCCACAAATTCATAAACCTTACCATCAGCTTCAATGCTGACTCCACCGCTTATAGCTGGTTTGATATGAATCCCACGCCGTTGGTACTCTGGATTTTGTTCGATTTTATACTGCAAGTAGGCTTCAATCGCCGCAGCAATATTGAGTTCGGGGGCTTTATCTATACGCTTTACCTTTGTCCACCCTAAGCGACCCTTTTCATAATTATCGGGGTTGTCTGGCAGTTTCATACTCGGTAAATCACCCGGTAGGCGCTCTTCAATTTCGAGTTCTTTCGCCGCTTGGACACTTAAATTCACTTCCTTTTCACTATCAGCTTTGACGTTTTGGCGTGCAAGTAGCCCATGTTTTACTGTTTCCGCAGGCTTAGATGCGACTTTTTCTGGACGAGTATCCGCTTTTAGAATGATTGCCGCTAATTCTTTCATGAGAGTTGTGAACTGCTTTTTCGCGGCGGGGTCATTGATTAGGGTACGATAGGCAGTATCGCCGGCAAGCACCATCAAACGTCCGTCGCTTTCATCTCTGAGGATACTGAGGAGTTCGCGTGCTTGTGTTTTCTCACCCGATACTAACTGAACACGGACTGTCTTTTCTGCAATCGTATGCACTTTTTCTTCTCCTGTATCGGGTAGTAGCGAACCCAAATCTACTTCATCGTCGTCGTCATCAAAATCGGATTGATACAAATCGGCAAGAGGGTCATCGCTATTTTTCGTGCTGCTAGACGATGTGAGAAACTCAAGGTCATCACCATCTTTGCGAGTTTTAGCACCTTTGGGATTCGCAGTCGGGTTTAATACTGCGTCGATTTCTGCTTTTTTGCGTGCCTGTTGCTTTGCCTTATTTGATTGCATCTTCTGAAGCAGCACCACGAGTGCAACAAGCAGGGCGATAGAAACAATGAAAAAGGTAAGTATTGCCCTGAAAACTGGCTGTCCAAGTAATTCCATTATGTCTCCCTATTTTTGACAATTCGGACAAAAATGAGTGCCGCGTTGGGCGATGCGACTTTTCTCGATACGTGCTTGCCCACAGGTGAGACAGTCTTGTCCATCACGACCATAGACATAAAAGTGCTTTTGCGATTCGCCTTGCGTGCCATCCGGCTTGCGATACCAATTGATACTCGCGCCCTCATGTTGGATACCAGCCGCTAATACTGCTCGCACAGTCGTATATAAACGAACAATCTCCTCATCGCTCAGTGAATCAGCCGAGCGTTGTGGGTGAATCGCGGCACGATGTAATGCCTCGTCAGCATAAATATTGCCGACACCTGCGATGAAATGTTGGTCAAGCAATAGTGATTTAATCACCTTACGTCGCCCTGTTAAGCGTTCTTTGAAAACCGCCACCGTGAAAGTATCTTCTAGCGGTTCGGGACCAATGCCACCCGTGACATCATCAATATTATCTGTGAGATATACTTTGCCAAATTTACGTGAATCACTAAAACGCAATTCTTTAGCGCCATCCAAACCAAATTTGACATGCACCCATTTATCGACTCGCTGTACGGCATTTTCTTCTGCCACATACAAGCGACCTGTCATTCGCAGATGAACGAGCAGCAAGTCTTTATCGAGTTCAATCACGATATACTTGGCACGTCTACGGATACCTATCACTGTCTGCCCGACAACGCGCCCTTCAAATTCATTTGCGTGGGGTAAGGCAATGCTATTTTCCCAGTCATACCACATACTTTCGATGGTGTGACCAATCAATGGTTGACGTAACCCACGTACCACTGTCTCCACTTCCGGTAATTCCGGCATGGATTTTCATTCCTCATCATGTAAATAGAAACTACGCACTCCAACACATAATCGTAGGGGCGTACCCACATGTGCGCCCGAAAATAATAGTCAACTGCGTAAGCCCTATAATAGTTTACCATACCTCATAACAACAAAAATTGGGAAAAAGTAAAGGTTTGTAAACAAGCCCTGTCCAATTTTCATCTTCAATGGCAAGATGACACAATCCACAAAACAAACGCGATTCTGTCATTTTTAAGAAGCCATTTTTGCTGAATGGTGCTATACTACATATGTTCTAACTGTCAAACTATCATGTTGCTTTCAGGGTGTTTTTATGTCGAGCGAATTTGTCCATTTGCACGTCCATACTGAATATTCGTTATTAGATGGTCAAAGCCGAATTGACCAATTAGTCAGCCGCGCCCAAGACTTAGATATGCCGGCTGTTGGCATCAGTGACCATGGCGTAATGTTCGGCGTACTTGATTTTTATCGGACTTGTCAGGGAACAGGGGTGAAGCCCGTTATTGGTATGGAGGCTTACCTCGCGCCGCGTACACGCTTTGATAAAGATGCCGCCTTTGATAAACGCCCGTATCACCTGCTGATGTGGGCGCAAAATATGACTGGTTACAAAAACCTGATGAAACTTGCCAGTAAATCGCAATTAGAAGGTTACTATTATCGTCCGCGTGTGGATTGGGATTTGTTGGATGAGTTTTCGGACGGACTGATTGTCACCAGTGGTTGCCTCGCTGCCGAGATTCCGCGCCTTGTCGAAATGGGTAGAGATGAGGCTGCCCGTGACCTGATTGGTAAATACTTAGAAGTCTTCGGTGAAGATAATTTTTATCTGGAATTACAACCTCATAAAATTGGTCAGTTAGATGTCTTGAATAAATGGCTAATTGAGTACCGCAAAAGCAATCATAGCAAAGTGCAATTCTACGCTTCCAACGATGTGCATTATGTCTATCGTGATGATTGGGATGTCCATGATACGCTGTTGTGCATCCAGACAGGGGCGCTCAAATCCGAAGAAAAGCGAATGCGGATGGAACCTCATGCCAGCTACTACATGAAATCTGCGGATGAGATGCGAGATGAATTTCTCAAACAGGGAATGCCGCAAGAGATGCTTGTTGAGGCATTTGCCAATTCGCTAAAAATAGCAGACATGACCGATGTAAATCTGGATGATAAACAATATCATTTGCCGATTTTCCCTGTGCCACCAGAATATGAGGACGATACAGGCGCTTATTTGCGTTACTTGTGTGAAATGGGTTTAGAGTGGCGCTTTTCTGGACGCGAAGACGACCCTGTGTTACAGCAGCGCATTGACTATGAACTGGGTGTTATTGGCGATATGGGCTTTAACACTTACTTCCTCATCGTATGGGATTTATGCGAATTTGCCCGCGAAGCTGATATCTGGTGGAATGTGCGCGGTTCGGGGGCAGGGAGTTTGGTCGCTTATTGTCTTGGCATTACCAACATTGACCCAATTCAGAATGGCTTGCTGTTTGAGCGCTTCCTCAATCCGGGACGTGTCTCAATGCCCGATATTGACCTCGATTACCCCGATGATAAGCGTGCTGAGATGATTGCTTATGCCGCGAATAAATATGGCAAAGACAAAGTAGCAGCGATTATCACCTTCGGGACAATGGGCGCAAAGGCATCAGTGAAAGATGTTGGGCGAGCATTAGATGTTGAATTGGCAAAGGTCAATTATGCGACGAGTCTCATTCCGCAAGATGCGAAGCAAAAACCTATCCGTGACTATATTGATATGAATTCGGATTTAACGGATTTATACAACAAAGATGCTGATATTCAAAAAGTCATGGACACAGCCATCGCTTTGCAAGGTTTGACGCGCCACGCTTCAACCCATGCTGCCGGAATTATCATTGCGGATAAGTCGCTTGATGAATATACACCGCTCCATAAAATAACAGGGCAGGATACCACAAACGGGGCAATCGAAGCCGTAACTCAATTCCCGATGGAAGCGGCAGAGTCGATTGGTTTGCTGAAAGTGGATTTTCTTGGACTTTCTACACTGACGATTTTGCGGAAAGCCTGTGACCTCGTGAACAAGCATCACGGCACAGATTACAGCATGGATAATATTCCCTATCGTCATGATGACCTCGTGAACCCACTATCAGAAGAAGATTTGCGCCGTTTAGACCAAACCTTCGAGATGATGGGGCGCGGTGAGACGATTGGTGTTTTTCAAGTTGAAGGCGCAGGGATGCAGTCGATGTTACGTGGGATGCGTCCCAATAAATTTGAACACATTATTGCTGGTGTATCGCTCTATCGCCCGGGTCCAATGGAATTTATTGATGATTACAATGACTACTTACATGGAAGAAAAGAACTAAATTACAAACATCATAAATTAGAACCTATATTAAACGAAACATACTCCATAATTGTATATCAAGAACAAATTATGCAAATTGCAGGAGAACTTTTTGGATACGAACTCGGTGAAGCTGACCTTATCCGCAAGGCGGTATCGAAAAAGAAGGAAAAAGAACTTCTCAAACATCGTGAAACCTTTTTGGAACGGGGTCCAAAAAATGGAATAGATGAAGAAACGGCAAGTTCGATATTTGACGATATCATGTTGTTTGCTAATTATGGATTCAATAAGGCTCACGGAGCTGATTACGCAGTCATAACAGTTCAAAGTGCGTTTCTGAAATGTCATTATGCGGCAGAGTTCATGACGGCGTTGCTGACAGTACAATTTGATAACAGTGATAAAGTGGCTATTTTCCTTGAAGAATGCCGCCGTTTGCAAATTCCTGTTCTGCCACCACACGTCAATAATAGTGCTATTGACTTCGATATTGAAAATACGCCCGATGGTCAACGTGGGATTCGTTTTGGCATGGGAGCGATTAAAAATGCGGGTGTGGGCGCACTCGAACATATCATTAAAGAGCGTGAGGCAAATGGCGAATTTGCCAGTTTAGTCGATTTTTGCCATCGGGTGGATTTGCGACAAGTCGGCAAACGGGCGATTGAAAGTCTCGTCAAAGTAGGGGCTTTTGATGGCTGGGGCGAGCGCGATGATTTATTGTTCGCGCTAGACCGTATCTTGGGTTTCAGTGCGGATTATCATAAGGCACAAGAAGTCGGTCAAATGAGCCTCTTCGGTGAAGCAGCAGGTTTTGAAGAACGGCTTGATATTCCTGCTGCACCTATCAAACAAAGAAAATCGCGTCGTGAACAACTGGGATGGGAAAAAGAACTGATGGGCTTGTACGTCTCAGGTCGTCCCGTTGATAATCATAGCAAAAAATTCCGCGCCATGGGTAATACAGTCGTTATCGCTGACCTGAAAAACCCTGAAACACCGCCACCGAATGGTAAAGTCAAAATTGCAGGTGAAGTCGTCAATGTCCGCAAGATAACGACTAAAAATACTGAGCAAATGGCAATTCTTACCATAGAAGATTGGCACGAATCAGCAGGTACAATTGAAGTTGTGATGTTCCCCCGAACATGGGTAGGCGTGAAAGATTCTGTCCGTCGCCATAAAGAAGCAAAAGCGCGTGAAGCAGAAGATTTTGACGAAGAGGCTATTCACACCTATGAAATTGAGTCTGGCGACATTCTGGTAGTCGCTGGTAAATATGATGACCAACGCGGCGACCCACAAATTATCGGTGATAGTGTCGATTTTGAATTTGAGTATATGAACGCAGACGAAATCGCAAATACCTATGATTCGTATCAATCTGATATGCCATGGATGAACGGTTCTAGCTATAACAGTTATGATGAACCGCCGCCTTTGCATGATGATAACTTTTACGACGCGGAAAAAGGTGCGGCTATGCCGCCACAAACGCCAAGTCCAGCCGATAGTATGTCAGCAACACCCAGTATCGAGCCTCAGTTTGCTACGACCAACGGCAACAATCATGATGCCTTGCCAGCATGGGCGAATGGCAATTATAGTCATGGAAATGAGGCACTCTTTGATGACATCAGCAGTGACATAGAAAGCGCCCCCCCGTGCCACATTACTGTGACATTTCAACGCTCTACGGATACGAATAAAGACCGCCGCCGCTTACGTCGCCTTCATCGGGCATTTGTGACATATCCGGGTAATGATACTTTTAGCATCATCATTGAGACACCGCGCAAACTTGTCACCATGAATTTTGCTGAAACCAAAACAGGTTGGTGCGATGCCCTTATGCAAGATTTACAAGAGATTGTGGGCGAAGGTAACATCCACATTAGCCCGACTTCCTGATACACTTGCGGGGTATTTGACGAAAAAAGCCCCTTTCGGGGTTTCACCGCGCCTCACACAAAATTGCAGGGTGAGACCGATGTTAGAGGGGTATCAGAGATGATTTGTCAAATAAGATACTCTGCCCACTTAATGTACCCTTCACAGACTGTTGCTACACTGTGGGTTAATCAAAATTTACAATATAAGCGAAATCTAATGGGCTACGATAGCCGTATTTGAGATGGCATAGGGTGGTGGATACCAACTTTGACAATCATAAATGACACCAATACAGGAGTGAAGCGCATGAAGCGAATCGCCATAATGACGAGCGGCGGCGATGCTCCCGGAATGAATGCCGCAATCCGAGCAGTTGTTCGCACAGGAATTGCATTCGGATTAGAAGTATATGGCATTCGTCAAGCATACACGGGCTTACTCGCCGGAGATTTTGAACGCTTAACGAGCCGCGAAGTGAGTGGTATTTTGCAGCGCGGCGGCACAATTTTGCAAACAGCACGCAATGAAGAATTCAAAACAAAGCAAGGTCAACGAAAGGCACTGCGTCGGCTGAACGAACATCAAATTGATGGAGTCATTGTCATCGGCGGTGATGGCAGTTTGCGCGGAGCAATGGCGCTTCATACGTTAGGCGTGCCTGTAATTGGTATTCCGGCAAGTATTGATAATGATATCTATGGTACGGACATGAGCATCGGCGTAGATACTGCCCTCAATACGATTCTTGATGCGCTTGACCGTTTGCGTGATACAGCAACGTCACATAATCGCTGCTTCCTCATTGAAGTTATGGGGCGTAATTGTGGTTATCTGGCACTCATGGGTGGGATTCTCGGTGGGGCAGAGGTAATTGTCACGCCTGAAAAAGAAATACCTATGGAAGAAGTTGCCCATGAGTTAGAGGCAGCTTATATCAAGGGAAAGGCTCACGCGATTGCTGTAATTGCAGAAGGGGCACCTTATCATGTGACTGAGTTAGTGGATTATCTGACCAAGCAAGAAGTCGGTTTTGAAATTCGCTTAACGATTTTAGGGCATATCCAGCGTGGTGGTGGACCAACCGCATTTGACCGCTTATTAGCGACTCGATTGGGTGTTGAGGCTGTTAATCGTCTCATATCAGGAGAAACAGGAGTCATGATAGCGCGTACTGGACGCGGACAAAACACGATTCCGCTTGAAGAGGTGACAAGCAACAGTCGCTCGATTACCGATGAATACTATGATTTAGCCGAAATTTTATCGCGCTAAATCATGTGAGGTCTGCAAAGAACTTCAAAAAAAGATGAACCGCCAAAACGCCAAGAGTGCCAAGAATCCTATTCAAAATGATGCTCTGCGCCTCTGATGCTCTGTTTCTCTGCGTTACGCATTTTGTAAAAACAGCGTTTCAGATGGCTGCCATAAAGCCCTGAAATTGGCGGATGAGGTCTTCACGTTCGGATGGTGGTAAGAAAGCTGCGCGTGCTGCTCGTAACATATATTGTTTGATATCATCAAGCGTAATATCCATATGCGCCATGACAAGGGCGATTTCGTCGCTGAGGGTGATATTACAAAGAAGTGGGTCATCCGTATTGAGTGTTGTCAGGACATGACGGCGCGTCAGTGCTTGCAACGGGTGGTCTTCTAAAGAATCGACAATGCCACTCAGATAATTACTACTAGGGCAAACCTCAAGTGTGATTTCGCGGTCAACGAGGACTTGAACCAATGCCGGGTCTTCTAACACCGAAATACCATGACCGACGCGACTCGCGCCCAAATTACCTATCGCATCCCAAACACTCGCTGCACCTGCCCATTCACCAGCATGGATGGTGATTCCTAATCCGGCGGCTTTTGCGCGATGAAAGAGGCTACGAAATGGGATACAAGAAAAATCAGCTTCGTTGCCCGCCAAATCGAGTCCCACGACACCTTTGTGTTGATTGTTGATTGCGGCACGTAAAACAGATTCCCCAAGCGAAACGGGTTCATGACGATTCATGGAGACAATATAGCGCACAATGATACCGTGTTCTTCAGCCGTTTCGTTACCGGCATCGCAGACAAGCGGCACAATCTCTTCTAGTGTACAGTCGCTGATATTGCAAAGAGCCTTTGGTGTAAAGCGCAACTCCATATAACGGACATTATCTTTAGCAGCATCTTCAACAATTTCGCGTGTGATGCGCTGTACGATTTCAATTGTGCGGTAAAATTGGCGCAGCATAGTAAATTTGCTGAGGAAATGTTTAGCGGTGCGCGGTTCATTCGGCATCATTTGAACAAAAGGGCGTAAGGTCTCTATATCATAATCCGGCATCTCGATACCGTGTTCGCGTGCAATATCGACCAGCGTATCCAAACGCAGAGAGCCTTCCAGATGTCGATGTAATTCGATTTTCGGCAAATCTGCTATCGTTGCCCGTAAGTCAGGTTCTAACAATGGAAAATCCTTGATTATTTTTACCTGTATTGCCAATTAATCCCGTTCAGCCAACAACCAGCTCCAGTAAAACCATGTCACCACCAAACCCAGCGTGACACCAATTGCCGGTAAGCCGTCAGTGATTAATGTATACAATACAGTGCGCGAAGAGGTGCGTAACGCTTCTGTTCCTTGCATAATAAGATATAAACGGACTAATAAACCAGCCCAAATAAGTCCGGCTGCTATATAGTGACATATGAAATAGGGTCGTACATGCGTAATTTGCCCAAGTTTTTGGCTCAGGCTTGCCAGCACAAGTAATGCTAGACCAATCGCAAATTGCCCAAGTAAGCCTAGTATATGGCTGACTAACATCATGGCTGATGATTCTTTCGTATCATCCAGTGGTAAAGAACGGCACAGAGGAAGGTTAACAACCCCCCAGCGATAATGGAAACAATGTCTGTTACCGTATCACCTAGTACCGCGCCAACACTCGCATACCGTACTGCAACGATGCCAAATAGTACAATCACAACACCATAATACCAGAAATATGTGCGATGACCTGAAAATATCTTGTAAAAACGCGCAATGAGGAGCATAAAAAACAGTAAAGCAGCAAGTGGAAACCACGTATACAACACCAAAAACTGATGGAGCGATTCGTTGTTCAATACTTGCCGCCTTACGCTGCCTTCGCTATTATTTAGAAGTCATACCGTGCCGAAAATCCATCATACAGTTGATTGCTTTGACTCGGAATTCACGACTATGACAGGCTGCTACAAACTCACGGATAAGCTGACGAGTTTCATCAGCATCCGATAGGCGGTATATGCGCTGACCAGAAATCGACTGTGTGAGTAACACGTCTGCTTTTGCCAGTCCATCCAATTCATACTGAACTGTTTTGGCATCACGTCCCACGAATCGGGCGATATTCTCTGCCGTGTCTGTAGTATGAGGATTATCGTGGAAGAAACGGACTAAGTCCCACTTGATGAACGAATTGACTTTGGTTTGAAGGAATTGAATCCATGTCGCATTCATCTCCGCGTTCACCACATTGGACATTTGAGGCATTGAGGTTTTCTCCTGTTTTTATTGTTTAACCCACATTGTAATAAGTGAAACAATTTTTCAAGGAAGGCAATCGTGAACAGTATAACACGATTGCCCAAATTTGTCAGGCTGTTTGTCCCTGTTTATCGGTTTTATAGTGACAATGCTTATATTTTTTGCCACTTCCGCACCAGCAAGGTTCATTACGACCAATATCGCGCTTCTTTTTGACAGGTTCTGGCTTGCTTTGTGTTTGTGCTACGCCAGCAAGTGACCGCAGGCTGGCTCTCATTTGGCGACGGACAGGTGTATTAGCAACTTGTGGCTGTACGCGGAAAATCTGATTCGAAGCCTGTTCATTAATCTGGTCTTGCAATTCTCTAAACATCTTCGAGCCTTCAATTTTGTAGGCGACCAAGGGGTCAGTTCCGCCAATACCCATCAAACCAATGCCTTCACGCAGCATATCGAGTGCCGTCAGATGCCGTTGCCAATGATAATCAATTGTCCGCAGCATGGTAAAGCGCATGGCATAATCCATCAAACCCTCTTTAGCCGCTTCCAATTCAGCTTCTTTGGCTGCAATGGCTTGACGTGCTGCCTCAATTAGCGCCGTTTCTAATTCTTGGTGCGTCATGGATGCCATCGTATCGGGGTTTATCGTCTCTGGCACTGGGAAGATAGATAGCAAATCCCGATAGAGCAAATCGACATCATCCCATTCGGTACTTGTCTCGCTGCCTTCATCACTATAGTCGATGATATCTCGTATCTGCTCTTCTATCATTTCCAGATACTTTTGTTTGACCTCTTCTGGCTCATCAAATAGCCATGCTTTGCGCTGACTGTAAATCTGTTCGCGTTGGCGATTGACGACATCATCGTATTCCAGCACTTTTTTACGAATGTCAAAGTTATGACCTTCAACCCGTACCTGTGCTTGCTCAATTGACTTACTAATCATGCCATGTTCAATCGGCTCATCTTCTGGCAGATTAGCCCACGACATAAACTTCTTGACAGCATCAGCATTGAAGCGTTTCATCAAATCATCTTCTAGGCTGAGATAAAAGCGAGTCTCGCCCGGTTCACCTTGACGACCTGAGCGCCCCCGTAACTGGTTATCAATCCGCCGCGCATCATGGCGTTCTGTACCCAGCACGTACAAACCACCGGCTTTTATCACAGTTTCGCGGTCAATCTTGACTTGCTCAGTGGCTTCTTTTAAGGCTTTTTCCCACTGCTCATTCGTCACTTCAGCTAAATCAATGCCCTTTTGACGCAGTGTGGCACGCGCCAACCCTTCGGCATTGCCACCGAGCTTAATATCAACACCACGTCCTGCCATGTTGGTCGCAAGTGTGACTGCACCGGGTCGTCCGGCTTGTGTAATGATTTCAGCCTCGCGGAAGTGCTGTTTAGCATTGAGGACTTCGTGTTCGACACCTGCACGCTTGAGTCTCTTACTCAGAGTTTCCGATGTTTCAATGGCGACTGTACCAATGAGAACGGGTTGATTATTCTGTGAGCGATATTTGATTTGCTCGATTACTGCTTTCCACTTGGCATTTTCATTCATATAGATGAAATCGTCATTGTCGATACGGGTAACAGGGACATTTGTTGGGATGACAACCACATCAGTTTTATAGATGTTCTCGAATTCCGGCGCTTCTGTTGCGGCAGTACCCGTCATGCCAGATAATTTATCGTACATACGGAAGTAATTCTGGAAAGTAATCGTTGCCATCGTGACATTTTCGCGGCGGATTTGTACCCCTTCTTTCGCCTCAATTGCCTGATGTAAGCCTTCGCTGAAACGACGCCCCGGCATTAAGCGTCCGGTGAAGTCATCCACAATGACGACTTCGCCTGCGTCAACCACATAATCGCGGTCACGATGATAGAGCGCCATCGCCCGTAAGCTATTATCGAGGTAGGGCAGCATTTCCGAATTATCAGGGTGATACAATTGCTCAACCCCGACAATCTGCTCAACTCGTTCAACACCTTTGTCTGTGAGATAAGACACGCGGTCTTTGATGTCAACAATATAGTCGCCATCGGGTTCTTCCGCTTCAACACTTTCTTCGCTGCTGACCTTCAATTTTTTGACCACTTGTGCGAACTTCGCATAGTAATCTGAGGGTTCATCTGCCGGACCAGAGATAATTAACGGGGTACGGGCTTCGTCAATGAGGATGTTGTCAATTTCATCCACAATTGCATAATGGAGTTCGCGTTGGCTAAGGCGGTCTTGCGTCACTGCCATATTATCGCGCAGATAATCAAAGCCAAATTCGTTATTTGTCCCATAGGTAATATCTGTGTGATAAGCATCGCGGCGCGAGATGGGGCGCAGGTTCTGATAACGGTCATCGGCACTATCAAAATCGGGGTCATATTGGAATGAGCCTGAATCCGGTTTGCCCCCTGTATTTTGGATGACAGAGGCAGTCAAGCCCAAGAAATGATAAACCGCCCCCATTTGTTGTAAACCGACCTTACTCAGATAATCATTCGGTGTCACGAGATGAACACCCTTACCTGTTAGGGCATTAAGATACATGGGAAGGGTGGCAACGAGTGTTTTACCTTCACCCGTTTTCATTTCAGCGATACGTCCTTCGTGCAGCACCATTCCGCCAATCAATTGCACATCATGATGGCGCAGACCAAGTGTGCGTTTAGAAACTTCGCGCACAACAGCAAATGCTTCGACTAAGATATCAGCCAGCGTGCTGCCATTGGCTAATCGCTGCCGGAACTCATCAGTCTTGGCGACAAGTTCTTCATCACTCAACACTTTTATTTCGGATTCTAGTGCATTAATTTTTTCAACTGCGGGTTGATATTTGGAGACTGCCCGTTCCATGGGGTCGCCAAATATAGATTTGACAATTCTGTTGAACATATTAGGAATACCTTCTATCAGCCATGCTAGGTCATCAATCGTATCGTACTATAGCACGAGGCTATAAACGTGCCGTTAGAATTTATCGACAGCTTGAACATCATGTAACTTACTATAATCCTCTTGCGACATGATTACAATGATTGACGATTCGGTGCATAGGGCAACAGGTGGTTCATGGTAGGTTGTGCGTCAATTTCAATATGCTCTAATCTGTTACTGTAGTGATAACGAAGCGATAGGAGCGCACAAGATGACAAACTCATTTGAAAAGACCGCTAACGTGCTATTTGCCATTATCCTCATTTTAGGGATTTTATTATTGGCATCACAAGTGGCGGCATAGAAATCGTTATCGAATAATATGCTTCTTTTAGAGCATTTTTGCTTTCAAAATATCGGATGAAAACAGCATTTTCATGATTGAACAGACTATAATCAAGATAATCTCAAGTATTTCCATAAGTAGAGCAAAACTCATGCGACAGCTATTGATTCAAATGTCATCTAATTCAAATGAGGATGAATTGTTAAAATGGATACCACCACTTTAAGACAAATTCTACTAGCAGAAATGCGTAAATATGCAGGCGAAGGTTTTAATGCTTTTAGTCATTTGACTATTAGCGAAGACGAGAAAGTCTACGCTATTATTGATTTTGCTGATGTTCTGGGTAAGCGAGTAGTTGGGGCTGTTCTGATTGCACGCTTGATTGACAATATGATTTATATTGACCTTGACCATAACGACAAAATGCTAGTCGATGCGTTACTAGCGCATGGGGTGCCAGAAGATCAAATCATACTCGCGTATCAACAAGATAAGACACTCGCTTAAGTGTTTTCGACAAATAGATTCATCAGGGCGACTCACGATTGAACCGCCCTAAATACTTTTTCTGACCTGCTAAATATGTAATGGCTCTTGATATAAGCCAAACACTTCACGCATCACATCGGTCATTTCGCTGAGGGTGACATAGGCTTTGGCAGCATCAATCAAATAGGGCATTACATTTTTGTCGTGAGTACAAGCATCACGCAACGCATCAATTGCCTCGCTTGCGGCTTGCGAATCACGCTCTGAACGAACTTGTTTCAGACGCGCTACCTGCTTATCGTAACCTTCGGGATCCATTTTCAGTATCGGAATGTGAACAGGGTCGTCATTGCTATATTTGCTCTGTGCCACAATATCGCGTTCGCCACGTTCAAGTTCTTGTTGATGACGATAACTGGCATCGGCAATTTCCATCTGGAAAAAACCATTTTCGATAGCAGGTAACACACCACCGAAATCTTCAATGCGTTTGAAGTAGTCATAAACCTGTGCTTCGGTTTCGTTTGTCAAGGTCTCCATGAAATAACTACCAGCAAAGGGGTCAATCGTATTGGTGACACCTGTTTCCTCTAGGATGACTTGTTGTGTTCGCATAGCAAGTGTGACGGCATGTTCACTCGGTAGGGCGAGTGCCTCATCCATGCTATTCGTATGCAGTGATTGTGTGCCACCGATAACCCCTGCGAGTGCCTGAATCGCCACCCGAACAAGATTGATTTCTGGCTGCTGTGCCGTGAGGCTGACTCCGGCAGTTTGGCAATGGAATCGCATGAGCCAACTACGTGGATTTTTTGCGCCAAATGTTTCGCGCATTTCGCGTGACCAAATCCGACGGGCTGCCCGTAGTTTGGCGATTTCTTCAAAAAAGTCATTATGCAAATTAAAGAAAAAGCTCATACGCGGTGCAAAATCATCAATATCTAAGCCTCGTTTAAGCGCCCATTTCACATATTCAATCCCATCAGCTAGTGTGAACGCCAATTCTTGAACGGCGGTACTCCCTGCTTCACGGATATGATAGCCACTGACACTGAGATAATTCCAAGCTGGCATCTGTTGGGTCGCAAATTCAATTGTATCAGTCACTAAACGCATTGAGGGTTCTGGCGGAAAGATGAACTCTTTTTGGGCGATATATTCTTTGAGGATGTCATTTTGCAATGTGCCGCGCAATTTTTCTATTGGCACACCTTGTTTTTGGGCGGCAGCAATATACATCGCCCATATCATCGGTGCTGGACTGTTAATCGTCATACTCGTACTGACCTCGCCCATCGGGATACTATCAAACAAAATTTCCATATCTTTAAGCGAACTGATAGCCACGCCACATTTGCCGAACTCACCTAATGCTTGCGGCGCATCGGTATCATAGCCCATCAATGTTGCCAAATCGAAGGCGACTGATAAACCCATATTGCCATTTTCAACCAGATACTTAAAACGCTCATTGGTTTCTTCAGCCGTGCCGAAGCCAGCAAACATCCGCATTGTCCACGGACGACCTCGATAGCCAGTAGCATGGACACCGCGAGTATAGGGAAATTCGCCCGGATTGCCCAAATCACGCTGGTAATCAAAATCAGGAATATCGAGTGGGGTATAGAGTCGTTCAATTGGCACACTTGACTCTGTAATAAATTGCTCTTTACGCTCGGCTTTGCGCTCTAATGCTTGCTTGAGGGTTGTTTCTTGCCATTTTTCATGAGATTTCTTTAATTTGTCTAATGCCTTCTTATCAAAAATTGCCATTTTGTATCCCTATAATCGACTATACTTTGAGCATATTATATCATTTCTATTGGGCAATATGATAAGGGTTGTATGCCTTTGGCAGAATTTGTCATACAATAGAGAAGATGCCAAGATTTGGACAGGATTACACTAGAATCATGACTGACTCACCGGATGCTTCACAAGATACCCAACCCTCACAAGCGCAAAAAAATGTCATCAGACATCGCTTCTTTGCATGGTTAGCTGTTGCCGAAGGTGCAACGAGATTTGAACAATTACTCATTCCAGCCCTCTTGTTGCTCCAAGTGCTATATACAGGGTGGCAGGTATTAAATGGTGATTTTGTGGCAACGCTCGTCTCTGGTTTTGGCGTTGTGTTGATGGTCGTCTTTGCCGCAGTGAAGCCCTTCCAGCGCATGATTTTGCGACAATCATTTACACGGAGTCATGCTTTTTATCTGATGACCTTCTGGATTTATAGCCTATTGTGGTTAGAATTTTTCCAACTCTTATCGAACACTATCCCATCATCTGGCAAAGATAGTCGGTTTTTCTATGTGTTTGCGGTATTGCTAGGGACAGTGACTTTTCGGCTGATGTTGTCGCTATTTGCGCTTACACCATTTGGCTATCGCCTCTTTATTTCAAAGATTCCTATTTGGGAGCAGGTTCTAGTTGCCCTCAATGAATTTATGGCAGCCTCGCTGTTGGCATTTGTTCTCGGTGGAGAATTAGCGCGAATCTTTCAACCCGATGTCTTCACATTGCGCGTGAATGTTTACTACAGTGGCGGCTTGCTGTTTATGACGGTTATGTACTATAGCATTATACAAATTATGTGGATTCAACGTTGGAATACGTGGTTAGGGCGCAGTCTTGTTTGGGTACGATTAGCCCGTATATTGGCTCCGACTGCCTTGATAGTTGCCAGTGTTGTGGTTGTGCGACATTTCACACGGTTGAGCGATGCACGCAGTGCGACATTGCTCGGCACAGCAGTCCTTGACCAAACGATTTTAGCCTTATCACCGACTATTTGGATGATGATTTTCTTCATCGTTATCATGGTGTATACGGGGAGTCGCGGCTTACGACGGCGCTTAATTCCCAATGATTTGTTAGGGATTTTACCCGCCCGTATTTCGAGACCCTTACGCACTGTTTCCGATATGGATATTTTGCTTGTGTTCGGTGTGCTAATGATGACGATTCCCTTGCAGATATTTGTTTTCAACAACACCGTTTTCATCGACTCATTACAACAACGCCTCGCCGGACAAAATGCCTTAATTGATACATCAGAACAGGCGCTTGCTTTCATTTTTGCGCTGCCGTTTTATGTTGTGGCGGTTTCACTCTTGGCACTCTACGCGATGAGCATGGCACGCGATGATTTATCGGCAAAAGACCGCGATACATTGGTCAACAAACTGCCCATAACCTTGCTGATTATCTTTATTATCACCTTGTACCTTGCCGCGATTCCGTTTAGTCAAGTGCTGGCATCTGGCGCGATTTTCAGTGTACGCCGCAACTTGGGTTTTATTCTGGCATTTGATGTGCTGATTCCACTCATCTTGCTTTATGCCCATTACTTCGTGTTCATTCGTATCCCGTATGGTTTGGGTCAATCTCAATGGCGCAAGCAGTATACCCAAAAGTTGGAGCATGATTTATCCAAAATTGATGCACGCCTGACTGAATTACAGATACGAATCAATCAAGGGGAGATAGTCTGGAAAAATAGAGGCAACCTTCGCACGAATCATGATGAACAAATTGAC
The DNA here is from genome assembly GCA_030950085.1 of Anaerolineae bacterium. Classification (GTDB taxonomy): domain Bacteria; phylum Chloroflexota; class Anaerolineae; order Aggregatilineales; family Phototrophicaceae; genus JAUZRW01. Next base: position 17,623 of record JAUZRW010000036.1, on the reverse strand, counting down.
ATGCTTCATGATTTGATTTTTCTTAATGGCGAACGTGACCGTTTGAATATGGAACGCTTGGCGATTGTTCGTGACCGTCAAGAACTGGCAGAAGTATCGGAAACACCCGTTTCACTGACTGTTGCTCGTTTACCAGCGCGTATTTTCGGTTGGGGTATCCCGTTAGTGCTAACCTTCAAAATTTATGAGTGGGCAATCGTTAATGATGGTTTGCGCGAAGTAGCGAATAATCCTAATATCGGCGTGCTAGAATTCTTCCAGACGATTCTGGAAAATACGAACTTTTAGGCGATAGCCCTATACAATCTGAATTTCGTAACCGTATAATGCCTGTCGGGTATAGCACGGATGCTGTCCTGAAATATTTTCGTTTGAATAACTAGGATAACCATGCGGTATCGCGCAATCATCGGGCTAAATGCTTTTTTCCTCTGTTTGATATTTGCTATCGTTTTTACAGCACAAGTATTAGGGTTTCTGGGGATTTATTGGCGCTGGTTTGCTGTGCCTATCACCTTTATTGTGATGGGAGCATCCTTGACAGGATATTATCGCCTGCATAAGAACTGGTTTGAAACACTCAATCCTGATGATGACAGCGACCAATCGCTATTCACCTTGATAATTGTAGGGCTTGTGTTGTTGCTGCTAACAGTCGTTTTCGGCTTACGCATGATAGCATTCCCCTATTCTGAATTAGGGCGACTTATCCCGTCAGACTTCTACGCTTATCATGCGCTCAAGGCTCTTGACCTCGTTCGCAGTCACTCTTATTGGAATGTGACAATACCCTATGGCGAATATCCACTCGGTTATGAGAGTTTACTGGCATTTAGTCAGGCATTAACCGGCAGTTTGCAATGGGCGGGTTTGCTTCAATTTGTGTTGGTGCTGTGGTTACTGACCACTCTCGTATTGTTGCTGCGTCGTTATGCAAAATTACCCTTAGCGTTATCGTTCTTGCTGAGTGCTGCATTCTTATTCGTGCCGCTACTTTATGGGCAATTGCTCACTATCGGCAAAAACGATGTGCTATTGAGTATCACGGTGCTGACGGCGATTTTGCATAGTTCGGCGGCATCTGATGAACGCTTTCACCCGATGGGATTAGCTTATGCGACTCTGATTTCTATTGCGACGAAAACAGGTGGCTTATTCGTTCTGGTATATCTGTGGGGCTTGATTCTGTGGCGTTGGTGGCAAGCCTATCAGAAAAAACAACACTATGACTACTTGCATCCAGCGATTTTTGCTGCCGCACTAGGCTTGATGTTTCCCGGCGGATTATGGGTGATTCGCAATTTGATTCGCATGGGTGCTGTCTTATCGCCAGAAATAAGCTCATTTACTGAAACCACAATAGCCACTAATCTGAACAATGCGCTCTTGTACCAATCAGGTACTGAATCAATTGCCTTGATGATTGCGGCTGCGTATGTTGTGGCGCTAACGATTTTTTTGTGGCTCAATCAACGGTTTAGGTGGCGAGTCGCATTGCTGCTGGTGATGATAACTTTGTCGTTCATGACAACGCCGCTGAGTGCTTTTCATACGCCGCAGAGTACGGTTCTGCGTGTTGAATGGCGTTATGTACTGCATGGGGCGTTATGGGGATACGTGGTTTTGATAGGGCTAGGGGCAACGTTAATCGTATCTATCTGGCGCGAAATGACTGATTCGTTCAACCATAAAGCAATGGTGGTCTTGGTGCTGATAATCGGGATTGGTGGCGTGTTATGGATATTTGATGTACCGACACAGATTAACACCGATGAGGCGACTTATCGACAGGCTCTCATTGACCCTTATCCCGAAAGTGATGCAGAATATGATAGTATCTATGATTATGTGCGCCAAGAAATCAGTATGGGGACTATTTTCATTGAATCCTTAGAGCCATTTTTCTTGATGTATCCCAATGCTGATATTACAGTCACACAAGGTACACTGTATCCACTCGGTTTATCAGGGCGCTTTGATGTACCCACACCTGATTACGCTATGACGACTGCCTCTCATACACTGACATTCGATAAATTGCCGAACGACTACCAATGGGAAGTCATCTATGAAGATAGCACAGGCAGAATCTTTCGGCGTGTGCCTTAGTTTCGGATGCTGAATCGGGCAACCATCGGATAACCATCAGCCGCTTCACCATTAATCGTCATTGGAAGCGGTTCGAGCGTCTCGGCATCCACAAAATTGACGATGAGCCTGTATATGTCTCGTCCGTCGGGCATTGTGCCATTATAGTCTAACTGAATAGCACGCCTATCGACAATGCGCTCACCCGCTTGCCAGACCTGCGTGCTGTAATATAACACTCGTGGATTGCTCCCATGTTGATGCGGATTTACAGGGTCGCGCCACGTAAAATAGATTTGCCCATCTTCGGTATTCCGTAAATCAATCTGAACGAAATAATCATCTTCGGTTTCTGCAAGCACATCCCACAGATAATCAATATAAATGGTATTGCCAACCAGTTGCCCATTGCTGACATTATCACCGAGATAACGGGCGAATCCGCCAAAAACAACATCATCCGCTATAAAATTTCCGATGCGTGTATCTTCGAGCGGAATATCCCGATTTTCGAGATGCAACTCATACAATTCATAGCGAAAACTTCCAGTAACGAAGTTGAGCGCCTTTTCCATGATGTCTTCGCGTCCCAATGCTGCAACTACCTGATTTTGCAGTGGGTCAATGCCTTCATCATTTTCATAGCGCCATTGCGCCAATGAGCCGTACAAAAAATGTGTCGCACCCTCTAATTCATCAAGTGTCGTGGGTAGCGTGTCGGTGATAATCGTTGCTTGCGGCAAAAAGAAGGGCAGGCGTTGTTCGCCCGGTGCAATCACGATAGGCTCGCGTCCATAAACTACCTCATAACCCCATAATTGCTCTGCGGTGAGAAAAACATCGGCATTGTGTAATTTGTACTTGGCAACGTCATCTGTATAACGATTTGTCCACAACCAATCGTAATAATGGTCAAGGCTATAAAGTGGCATAATCACACTTGGGATGCTTATCGCAATTATGCTCATTGCCCACAGCAATTGCCGCGAGAATCGCCATTTGCGGCTATCAACCCAGTGCGCCAAAATCGCAGCCGATGGTAAGGCGAGTAATGGCACAATCGCAAATGAGAGCCGTGCATGATAACTATATGACCAGAACCATGTGATAAAATAAGGCAGCGCAAGACCATATGCCCAGCCTACGTTTTTGACAGTCGGCAGTACGTCTTTTGACAAATATTGGCGCAGATGAAAGAGTGTCAGCGCGACACCCGTGCCAATCAAGAGCCATTCGATTATTGTTAGGCGGCTATCGGGTGGATTGAGACGGGCAGTATCTAACAGATTGAATCCTAACCAGTTATCGAAGCGAATCATGACTGGAGATGATGGCATTGTCCCGACAAGTATCAGCAGCATACCGACCAATAATAGCCACTTACCCTTTTTGAGTGTGCGCGTAGTCGCTAGATAGGCAATCAACAGGAACAGAGCTAATATCAGCCAACTGAGCAAGTCACCACTGCGCGTTGCTAAGTCGAGCCATGATGGATGTGGAAAGACCAACGGCGGCAGTCCAAGCACGATATTGCGAATATACCAGATTGCGCCTAATGGAATACAAGCCAGCCCAGCAATCAAGGCAACTTCAAAACGCGGAAACCATTGTCGCCAATCAAAACGCACGCGCAATAATTCAATCAAGACCAGTAACACAACGCCCCAAATAAACGCCCCAGCAGTCGGTTTTGTCCACATGGCAATGCCAAAGAAAATACCGGCTATGAGTGCGTAACGGCGACGTAAAAAAGTGCCCTTAGCTGTCCATGCCATCAAGAAAAAGGCGCAAGTCGCGGTGAATAAAAATGTCAGGGGGACTTCCAAATCGCCGACATGTGACCACATAGCGAGATGCGGATACAGTGTCCAAATAGCAGCCAGTATCAACCCTGTGCGACGATTAACGAGTCGCATCCCTAAGACATAGGCTGCAAGGATGCTTCCCCACTGCAAAAATGGTACAACAATTCGGGCAGCATGGTCATCAATTGCACCGACTCCAAGCTGCATAAACGTATATTGTAAGGGTAAAAATTGCGGATAATAGCCAATATCCGGCGAGATGAATCCTTGCAAAAACCATGAGCGCCCCTCATAGCCATAAACCCATAGTGAATCATAAGCGGTGAAAGGCCAGTAAGCGACAGTGAGCCAGCGTATAATGACGGCGGCTAAGATTAATCCCAGCAAAACCCACTCATCCAATGCAAGCGGTGTGGCGGGTAATTTTTGACTTGTTGTGCTACGGGCTTTTCGCCATGCAAACCCAATTCCGACGACAGCGATTAGCACTGTTCCGACGAATATCAAATCGAAGCGCAATAAGGCTGTTTCTGTTGCGCCACCAATTGTACCGAGAATAAACATCCAAGCTGTCAATAATGCTGGACCCAAGGCAAATCCGACACAAAGTACCATTGCCCGACTTTGCCAATCTTGTCGTGGCAAAATGAGCAAGGCATACGGTATCCCTAAGCCGAGATAAACCCATAATGCGAGGGGCAGTGCTGCTAGACTTTGTGTGAGCCAGTAAAGTGATTCCATAGGCAAATGATGACCAGAGCTATTTTCAGGTGATGAGGTGACGAACGCGGTGGATGAGATATCGCACGCCGAGACCACTTAATAACATAACAGGCGGATAGACTGGTAAATAATATCGCTGCCATTCAAGCGGAGTCAAGAATAGAGTCAGGATAATCATTGCTACGACCCATACAGCAATAACAAAACGCAGTTCAGCATGAGTGCGAGTGTCAAGCCAGAGCGCAATCCCACCTAGTAGAGACAATCCCAAGAAAGCCAATGGCATAACGACAAAACCACCATTGATGAATCCGCTAAATAATGATGCTTCGTATGTGGCAGTTTCATCTGAAAGATTGTCGATAAAATTATCAATATCGGTTTCAGCAACCATATTTTGCATCCCGAACGTCTGCCAGAAAAAACCATTGAGTCTATCTGTGAACGATTCGTAGCCACCAAAAGTATCTTGTTGCGCTTGCATAAAATCAAGGCGAATAGCAGAGACTTCTTTGGCACGCGCTACAGGGTTTGACCACCACGCCGGATTCAGCCCGTAGAAAACAGTCAGCGATAAAATCCCAGCCATAATTAAATATAGGAGTTGTTTAATGATAGAATCATAATCTTTGAGATAATATGGTGTTTCAACCCCCTCTGTCGCTGAGGCGACATCTCCCCCGAATTCAGGGGAGAATGATTCCCCCTCCTTGAATTCGGGGAGGGGGTTAGGGGGAGGGGTTTGCGGTACTAAGGCGCTAAACTGTGTTATCCCGTCCGTTAGCGAGTGCGATTTTTCTTGCAAATATGGGTATATAATCACCAGCCCACATGCCACAAACACAGCCGCAACCGTCACAACCGATGTGTGCTTACTCGCAACTGCTAATCCACTGAATAATCCGAGTAATGCAAATGTCCACCATTTACGCGATTGTACGACCCATAATCCAGCAAGAACAACCAATAAACTAAATAGAGTCATTGCCCCTTCCATCATAGCCCGTCGCCCATTGAGCAGTAACGCCGGACTTGTGGCATAGAGAAGTGTCGCAATATAAGCGGTTAACCGTCCGCCAATTTTATTCGCAATCGCAAATAGAGTCATCATGCCGATTGCCAACATCGCCGCCGAAACATATCGCGCACGGAACAGTAAATCATCTCTTGGCACATGACCATTCTGATGATTCCAATCCCAACCTGCGCCCCATACCCATTGCTCATTGAGGTCATCAACAGTGTATCCGCCCATAGAGGCAGCCGCACCAAAGAGATAACGATGCAGGACACCATCTTTTAAGCGTAAATCTTGCTCTGTCGCTGCCTGACCATCTAGCGTATCCCATGCACCATAGCTTAACTGTGACAAATCTCGCTCAACAAACAAAGTGTAGAAATCGCGTGCCATATAAGTTTGTGTGCTTTCATCGCCATGTAGTGGCACAAGTGATATGCCTGCCAAAATATACGCTGATAACACAAGCAACCATAGGATATCAAACCATCGTGGCAGATGCTTTTCGGTTGCTGTGCTTTTCTGAGTGCTGCTTTTGATTAAAAACATGATGAGGGTCTAAATTACGTCAATCCGAGGCGGTCTTTGAAGGAAAACCACAAGACATCGCGGATATAGCGCCAATAAATCATCTTAGAGTAGCCTTTGATACGCGGGTGCATCGTCATCGGAACTTCGGTTGCTTTCACATCTTTACTGAGCATCCGCACGAGAAAAACTGGCACAGCGATGAATGATTTTTCTTCCCACCAAGGGACTTCGCTTTCGTCTAATTTGAGGAATGCCTCTTTACGAATAGCACGGAATGAGGTGGTAATTTCTGTCACCCCTTTGAGACCGAGTGCAATGCGTAAGACAGCATTCGCCCCGTAGCTCAAGATTTTGCGAAAGAAGGGCATATTATTGTGACTACCTGTCAAAAACCGTGACCCAACAACAACATCATAGCCGGCGGCAATTTGCTCCAACATAATAGGGATATCATGGGGGTTATGCTGGAAATCAGAGTCCATTTCGATGATAACATCGGCATCGACTTCATTGATGGCGTGCGTGAAACCGACGAATATGCCGGCACCAATACCGCGTTTATTCACATCAATGAAATGCACACGCGGATTTTCATCTGCCATCCGTTGGGCGATATCCATTGTGCCATCTTGCGAATGTCCATCAGAAATGAGAACGTGCAATTCAAAGTTGGCAATCTGTGCTTGTTGCTTGAGAACAGCCTCTGTTACAGCCTCAATATTGTCGCGTTCATCATAGGTTGGCAACACGACAACAGCGCGTCCCATCGGGTAGGTTGCTGTCGATTGTTGACGGGTTTCTGTACTTTGTTCTACCATCACTGAATTTGACTTGTACCTCACGCATAAATTAGCGCAATATCGTAGCGCACGATGGCATAATTGGGAATAGGGGAATAGCAGCTAGGGTCAAGAGAACTCACAGTCGAATCCATCGAACATGAGCCTCTTTTGTGGGATTTTCTATTCTTCATCACTGCCGCTAATGATAAGCAGCAGCGTGTTTTTGTCTATTGTGTCCCCTTGCTTGCACTGAATCGATTGCACACTGCCAGTCCGTGGGGCTTTCAACTCGTTTTGCATCTTCATTGATTCGAGGATGATGACAGTATCGCCTTCGTTCACATCGTCGCCGACATTGACAAGCACATCAATAATCAATCCGGGCATCGGGGCTTTAATTTCGCCTGAATCGAGCTTAAGTCCCCCTTTGCGTCCGAGCATCATCATGGCACGTTGGTCAAGTACCTGCGCTTCATACAGCCGACCTTCTAACAAGACATTATAATTGCCGTCATTTTCATCAACAGCGACTTCAATTGACTTGTTATCTTTAATCATCGAATATAGTGATTCTGGCAATTCTAACCAATCAACCTCATGCCGTTTGCCGTTGACAAACACAGAGCCATCGCGCTGAATTTCAACTTCAAAATGTTCGTTATTGACAATGGTTGTGTATTTCATCGATGAATCCTCTCATAACGCCCAACCCATTTCCAGTTACTCGTATCCCGTTCGGCAGGGGCGACAACTTGTGATGCTAATTGACGCTTACGATGGGCGTGCAATGTGGCTGCAATGGCAACTGTTTCTAGCTCGGCTTCGGTGGGGTCATTTTCATAGGTATTCATATGGAAACGGTCTTCAACAAAGCGTGTATCGAATTGCCCCGCAATGAAACTGAAACTGTTCATCAGGTTAATATGGAAGGGGATGTTATGGCGTACCCCTGTAATCACATATTCTGATAATGCGCGTCGCATCCGTGCCATAGCATCGGCACGAGTTTCACCAAAAGTAATCAACTTGGCAATCATACTGTCATAATAAGGCGTGATTTCGTAACCTGCAAAAACACCACTATCTACACGAACACCGGGCCCTTTGGGAGTATTGCTTGCGCGGATTAGTCCAATTGATGGCACAAAATTATTGTAGGGGTCTTCCGCATTAATCCGACACTCCATCGCCCAACCCTGTGGATTGAGAACACTTTCAGTAGGAGTCATACGGCGACCACGAGCAATCCGAATCTGTTCTTTTACGAGGTCAATTCCAGTAACAAGTTCTGTAACCGGATGTTCGACTTGTAGGCGTGTATTCATTTCAAGGAAATAGTAATTCTTATCCTTGTCTACAAGGCATTCGATTGTCCCTGCATTGACATAATCCACAGATTGCGCGGCGCTAATCGCCATTTCGCCCATACGCTGACGCAAATCATCATCCATAAAGATGCTAGGGGCTTCTTCTACCAACTTCTGATTACGGCGTTGAATGCTGCATTCACGTTCGCCAAGATGAATGGTGTTGCCATGCGAATCCGCTAGAATCTGAAATTCGATATGCCGTGCGCCAACCAGCAATTTTTCAATGTAGACATCGCCATTCCCAAAAGAACTTTCAGCCTCAGAGCGTGCAGTCCGTAAAGCCTCAACGAAATTCGCAGCATCATAAACAGGGCGCATCCCTTTACCGCCACCCCCTGCAATTGCTTTCACCATAATTGGGAAGCCAATTTTCTCAGCAGCGTTAATGAGTTCTTCGTCGGATAAGCCCGCTTCAGTACCGGGAACAAGCGGCACATTATATTTTTTCACGGCTTCGCGTGCTTTATGTTTATCGCCCATTGTCGTGATGGCATGAGGCGATGGTCCAATAAATATCAGCCCCTCATCCGCAACCATCCCTGCAAAATCAGCGTTTTCTGCGAGGAAACCATAGCCGGGATGAATGGCATCAGCTTCTGTTTTTTTCGCAGCCTCAAGAATTTTTTCCTTGACAAGATAACTTTCACGGGGCGGTGGTGCGCCAATATTAATCGCTTCATCCGCATAACGGGTATGTAATGCCTGACGGTCTGCATCGCTGTAAACGGCAACTGTAGCAATGCCGAGGTCACGGCAGGCGCGAATAATACGCACTGCAATTTCACCGCGATTGGCGACCAGTACCTTTCGAATATTTTTGCTTAGTGGCTCTGTTGACATAAATTATGGTCTCCCCTCAAAGCGGCACGTTGCCATGTTTTTTAGCTGGATTTTCATCACGCTTATTCTGGAACACTTGCAGTGCATTAATCAGGCGTGGGCGCGTTTCGCTGGGTTCAATGACATCATCAATAAAGCCGCGTGCAGCCGCTATATAGGGGTGGGCGAATTGTTCTCGATAATCATCAGCCAACTCTTTTTTACGAGCAACAGGGTCTTCTGCACTAGCAATGTCACGCCGACTGATAATTTCGACAGCCCCTTCTGGACCCATCACGGCAATTTCTGCTGTCGGCCATGCCAGATTCAAATCACCGCGAATGTGTTTACTGCTCATCACGCAATAAGCACCCCCGTATGCTTTACGGGTTGTCACAGTCAATTTCGGTACTGTGGCTTCGCAATAAGCAAATAGCAACTTCGCACCACTACGGATAATGCCAGCATGTTCTTGGTCGCTTCCCGGTAGATAACCCGGTACATCAACAAATGTAATCAGGGGAATGTTGAAGGCATCACAGGTGCGGATGAAACGCGCTGCTTTTTCGCTGGCGTTGATATCAAGCACACCAGCTAACACCATCGGTTGATTAGCCACAACACCAACTGCATTTCCGCCGAGATGTGCAAACCCAACCACAATATTGGCGGCATAATCTTCTTGTGTCTCGAAGAAATGACCATCATCAACAACCGCTTCGATAACCTCTTTCATATCGTAAGGTTTATTAGGATTATCCGGCACAATGCTATCGAGTTTGGCATCGGCGCGTAATGTGTCATCGCTTGTAGCGAGATAAGGGGCATCTTCCATATTATTCTGTGGCAAATAACTCAGCAATTCGCGGACAAACAACAATGCTTCAGTTTCATCATTGCCCACCATATGACAGACACCGCTTTTCGTGGCATGAACCGTTGCACCACCCAATTCTTCTGCGGTGATATCTTCATTCAGAACTTGCTTGACCACATTAGGTCCCGTGATAAACATATAACTCGTATCGCGCACCATAATTGTGAAGTCGGTTAGGGCAGGGCTATAAACAGCACCGCCAGCACAGGGACCCATAATGACACTAATTTGTGGGATGACACCACTCGCCATCGTATTCCGCAAAAAAATATCAGCGAACCCAGCCAGACTTTCCACACCTTCTTGGATACGTGCGCCGCCGCTATCATTTAGTCCAATCACAGGCGCACCGGTTTTCATCGCCATATCCATAATTTTGCAGATTTTCGCCGCATGGACTTCACTTAAACTACCGCCCATAACTGTAAAGTCTTGTGAGTAAACATAGACCAAGCGACCCTCAATCGTACCCCAACCTGTGACGACACTATCACCGAGAAATTTTTTCTTGTCCATGCCAAAATTTGTTGAGCGATGGGTAATGAAGGCATCTAACTCACGGAAACTCCCGGGGTCTAGCAATATATCGAGTCGTTCATAGGCGGTTTGTCGCCCATTGTCGTGTTGTTTTTGAACGCGCTCTTTGCCACCACCATCATGGCTTTGAGTGCGTTTTTCACGAAGTTCTTCAATTCTAGGGTTTACTACCATAAAAGTCTCTCTCTAGTTGATTAAATCTCTTGCTGCTTCTGATGAAGAAGGGCAAGTAGTGGTATTGCTGAGATAATGAGTGTTATCAAGGCTAAGAATGTCAGACGGTTACGGTCATAATCGGCTTGTGTCAATAATATCGCACGCAGCAGATTATAAACGATAAAGGCTAAAATAGACCAATATCTATAGCGTAATGCCCACCGCTTTTGTCCGAACAATCCAACTGTGATACTCATGAATATACCTGACCATATAATGGCTAATCCAGCCTGAATCAGCAATGGAACATGGTATTCTTTCAGAATATCCATTTGTTGTAACACCCTAGCGGCAAAAATGATTTGGTAAAGCCCTAGAATTGCTGTTATAAACATCAAGCATCCAGAGTGTTTTGGGGCGATGTGCGCTTGTTCAGACACTTAGAACTCATCCAGACCTAATTGTGTGATGCGGCGGCGGATTGTCATCGGATGACGCTCTAGTTCTGTTGCAATGTCTGGGAGGGACACGCCATTTTCTACTCTTTCCAGCAGCAAAGAATCTTCCTTTTCTGTCCACACCTCATAGGTACGAACGTTCGTTTTGACGCGCTTATTGGGTGGATGGATGCTAGGATGAGTAGCCGCATCAATAGCTAATGCTTCGTGGGCAGCAGTTTGGATATGGCTTGCGCTATAGTCAGTCAAGATTTGCTCGAAAGTATACCCTTCAGCAATCAATTGTAAGATGTTACGTGCTTGCTCACTCAGTTGGGTCGGCATAAACTTAACTCCTCAGCCTGTGAGAATAGCGGCTCAGCGATAAAATTATCCAGATATGCTGAACCGATTTAACAATTCTCGTAATGTAGTTTGTATGATTTTGCAATTTTTCGCCTTACACCATCACTGCCGGACGATATTCACCAAATACGGCACGCAGACTATGACACACTTCACCCAATGTCACGTCATTATCAACACATTCAATGATGAGTGGCATCAGATTATTATCGCTTTTTGCCGCAGATTCCAATTGTTGCCGTAAGGCACTCGCTTTTTCATTGTCACGATTCTCGCGCAGTGCCTTCAATTGCTCGTGGGCTGCCTGTTCAATGGCTGGGTCAACACGCAGTAAATCCGGTTGAATCTCATCATGAGTAACAAATTCATTGACTCCGACGACAATTTCTTCGCGTTTTTCTAGCGCCCGTTGATAACGATAAGCTGCATCTTGAATTTCTCTATGGATGAATCCGTCTTCAATCGCATGAAGTGAACCGCCTAAATCATCAATTTTCTGGATGTAATCTTGTGCTTGATTGATGATTTCTTGGGTGAGGCTTTCGACCATATAACTGCCAGCAAGTGGGTCAACAGAATCAGCGACACCTGTTTCATGGGCGATGATTTGCTGTGTCCGTAGTGCGATTTGTACCGCGTTTTCGGTGGGTAGGGCAAGCGCCTCATCCATGCTGTTGGTGTGCAAAGACTGTGTTCCGCCGAGAACCGCCGCCATCGCTTGTAACGCCACACGCACAATATTATTTTCAGGTTGTTGTGCTGTGAGTGTACTGCCGCCTGTTTGGGTATGAAAGCGCAATTGCATACTCTTGATATTTTTCGCACCAAAACGATTTTTCATGATGCTTGCCCATATCTTCCGTGCCGCACGGAATTTGGCAATTTCTTCTAAGAAGTTATTATGGGCATTGAAGAAAAATGAGAGTTGCGGTGCAAATTCATCGACATCTAAACCTACTTTGATAGCCGCTTCAACATAAGCGATACCGTTCGCTAGTGTAAATGCCACTTCTTGAACAGCCGTGCTACCTGCTTCCCGAATATGATAGCCACTGATGCTAATCGTATTCCAGCGTGGAACATTTTTTTGGCAATAGGCAAATGAGTCTGTAATCAAGCGCATAGAGGGCTTTGGTGGGAAAATATATGTGCCGCGAGCGATATACTCTTTGAGAATGTCATTTTGCACTGTGCCGCGCAATTTATTTTCTTCCACACCTTGACGTTTACCAACAACGATATACATTGCCAGCAAAACCGCCGCCGGCGCATTAATCGTCATACTGGTAGAAACTTTATTGAGGGGAATTTGGTCAAAGAGGGTCATCATATCGTGGATGCTGCTTATCGACACACCGACTTTACCCACTTCACCCAATGCCATCGGGTCATCGGCATCATAGCCTATTTGAGTCGGCAAATCGAAGGCGACTGATAAGCCACTTTGCCCTTGCTCTAATAGGAAACGATAGCGTTGATTCGATTCTGCGGCTGTGCCAAAACCAGCATATTGGCGCATTGTCCAAAAACGGCTGCGATACATCGTCGGTTGTACGCCGCGTAAAAATGGATACTCACCCGCATAACCGGATTCGCTTTCGTAATCCGGTGAAACATCGGCAGGGGTATAGAGGCGTTTGACAGGAATTTCTGACGAGGTGGCGAAAGCCTCTTTGCGTTCAGGGAAGCGCGATGTTGCCTTGGCGACAGTTTCTCGCTCCCAACGTTGTAAATTATCACTGATGCTCATAATAGCCCTTTATCACGATTGCATTATGGCTACCATGATAACGCGAAAGGGGTCTTTTGAGCTATAGTCTATGCCTTTTGGTAATGAGCGAGATAGGCTTTTTGGCAAGGTTTTCAGCGCATGAGTGACCTAGAGGGCGAATCGACACCTTCTCTTGTTATCGAATGACGATACTACCCGGCGCAATGAAGGCACTTTGCGGTACATCAATATCTTGGAAGTTCTCAAACGTGAGATTATGGAACGTCAATCCCATATGGTGCTTCACATGCTCAAACAGTTTGGAGTAGCTATCACCTTGTCGCTCTATATCTTGCAGACCGAGTTCCGCCAGCACCCCTTCAATTTCGCCTTCTGTATCGCCTTCAACCTCAACAAAATTGCCAAACGGAAGTTCATCTAGCATGATGTATGTGCCGTTGTAGGTATAGACTGTGCGGTATTTTTCATAGAACATATGCTGCTCAAAGCCAAATTTTTGAAGAATCGCTTCCATCGTATCAAAATCACTCACCTCAACTTCTAGCTCTTCACGAGTGCTAATGCCGCGTTCGAGCGTCCCTCTAGTTTTATATGTGAGTTTGATACCCGAATCTTCTCGTAAGCGCAGCACAATACCCTTTGTAGTCAATGAGCCATCAGGGGTATCATAACGCATATTGCGCTCATGGATGCGCTCTTGGACACGATTTGCACCGAGTTCTAGCAACTTTTCCTCAATAATCGCGAGATTGGTAACATAAATTTTAACTTCGATTTCTTGTGGGTTCATAATTTTAACAACCTCTTCACTGAGCGAGTAATGGAATCACTGGCGTTTGTGAAACATTTCAATATGAATAACGTCCTTACTGTTTATATCATAGCGCCGTAATGTGAATCTACAGATAGGACATATTTCTTAATTTTGAATTAAGGAAGATTAAGAGGAGAGCGTTGAACTCTCCTGTGGATACTTAGGCTTCAAGGTCAATCACGACTTTGCCATAGACATCAAAGTTTTCGAGGGCATCTTGCGCTTGTTTCGCTTCTGATAAGGGGAAGACTTTGCCGACAACAGCCTTCAATTTGCCTTCAAAAATGAGATTCATCACATCGACATAATCTTTATGCTCGCCCATCGTGCTACCGATGATGCTGATATGAAGGGCAAACAATTGTGCAATGTTGATACTCGCATTGTAGCCTGTCGTCCCACCAACAACGAGAATTCGACCACCGAGACGCAGCGAACGCATACTGAGGGGAATCGTTGCCTGACCGACATTATCCACCACAACATCGACTCCGCGTTTATTAGTTAGCTTATACAGAGCCTTTGACCAATTTTCTTCTTCTTGGCGATTAATCGTCACATCCGCACCGACTTCCATGGCTTGCTGACATTTTTCTGCATCACTGCCCACTACATAAATTTTGCCAGCACCAGCAAGCCGCGCAATCTGGATACTGGCACTATTAACTCCGCCACCTGCACCGACTATTAAAATATCTTCGCCAGCTTGGAAATTGCCGCGCCGAATCAGAGAATGCCATGCCGTCACATAAACTAATCCGGCTGCTGCGGCTTCTTTCAGGTCGAAGCCATCGGGTACTTTGACACAATTTCTTGCTGGAACAACCACATATTCAGCAGCAAAGCCACTCCCATGCTCCCCGATTATTCTGGTACGAACTTGATTCTGGTAGTCACCAACGAGGTTGGGTTCATCTGGGAAGAGGCTAGGGTCTACGGCAACGGCATCGCCTTCTGCCAAAGTAGTGACTCCTTCGCCTAGTGCATCCACGACTCCTGCGCCATCACTACCAATAACATGCGGAAAATGGAGATTCAGTCCCTTCCATCCCCTCCGCACAAATAAATCCAGCCGATTGAGGGCGGCGGCTTTCATCTTCAAACGGACTTCACCGCGTTTGGGTTCTGGTATGGGGAGGTCATCAGCGATTTGAATGACATCAGTTGTTTCACCATGTTCGTAAAATACGGCTGCTTTCATAATTATCGTAATCCTAGCTCATTGCGGGCAATCACCATCCGTTGAATCTCAGATGTGCCTTCGTAAATACGGGTAATGCGAGCATCGCGGTAATAACGTTCGACAGGGAGTTCTTTACTGTAGCCCATGCCTCCATGAATTTGAACTGCTTCATCGGTGACAAAGGCGGCGGTTTCGCTGGCAAATAATTTCGCCATACTCGCCTCAGTCGTAAAGCGTCCATCGGTTGCTTTGGCGCGTTCTTTCGCCAACACTGCATTATAAATCAGCAATCGTGCCGCTTCGATACGGGTTTTCATATCAGCGATTTTTTGCTGAATCATCTGGAATTTGCCAATTGGCGCACCAAAGGCGACACGTTCACGGGCATAATTGACACTCGCTTCATAGGCAGCTTCGGCGATTCCGAGTGCTTGTGATGCGATGCCGATACGACCTGCATCCAACACAGTCATTGCAATTTTGAAACCTTCTCCGCGTTTACCGAGCATATTTTCAATCGGGCATTCATAGCCATCAAAGAGTAGTTCGCTGGTGGCACTGGCGCGAATACCGAGTTTGGGTTCTTTTTTGCCACGTTGCACACCGGACTTGCTCATATCAATTAAGAAAGCACTCACACCCTTTGAACCCTGTTCAGGGTCAGTCATGGTAAACACCACCACGTAATCGGCAACGGGTCCCGAAGTCACCCAACTTTTACGCCCTGTAATTATAAAATGTGTGCCAGCATCATTGAGAACAGCACGGCTCGTCATTGTCCCTGCATCACTGCCAGAAGCAGGCTCGGTGAGGCTATACGCGCCGATTTTTTGACCACTCGCAATCGGCACGAGGAATCCTTGTTTTTGTGCTTCTGTGCCGAACTTCATCAGACCGTAGTTATAGAGCGAATTATTGACACTGAGAATCGTGCTGTGGCTGGCATCGGCTTTGGCGACTTCAATCATTGTCAGCACATAGGCGAGAGTATCCATTTCTGCACCTCCATAAGCCTCCGGCACTTCGATACCCATCAAACCCATTGCGCCCATTTTCTTAATCGTATCCATCGGAAAATCGCCTGTTTCATCGAATTCAGCAGCAACTGGGGCAATCTCATTCTGTGCGAAATCACGTACCATCTTGAGCAACATTTCGTGTTCTTCTGTCATGACGAGGGTTAACGCTTTTGGTGATGTCGTAACCATCTGTAAAATCCTAACGCTAATTCAATATTTGCTTGTGTGATGCGCGTATTATAACATTTGAATCTAATGCAGGTTAGATTTTGGTCTCTGGTTTTATGATTGGAAATAAGGTAGAACATAGTTGCTAGCGGTTGAATTGTATGTTATGATGAATGACAAGTAGCGGAATCTATGAAGAAAATAGTTGTAAATGGTGTTGAGATAACACACCAACGCTTAGTTGAATTAACCAAATTAGCTGACCAAGCAAAGCCATTTTATGATTGGGTAGAGAAACAGTTTCAAATCACCTTGAACAACACATCAAACTTAGACAAAAACCTGCAAACTGCTTCTTTGAGTGAAGTTACACGAGGAATAGAATCTTGTTATAAACCGTTAGACAATAAGAATTTACCGCTATTGTTTGATGGTATTGGCAGACCATATAAACATCGAAAATCATGTTACTATTTTTTTGCTTGGATTATCCGCGATGCCCCTCAACAACGTTTATCGGGACCAATTAGTACATTGGTCAAGAAGACAAACAATGGGCGTATTGAAGCGCAAATCAGCGTTTTGGCTACACTGATATTTGAATATCGCTCCGATGTCAAAACTTTTGAATGGCAGGCTATCCGAGAAATTATTATTGATAGGCTAGAAGGTTCTCGGCGTAGTCTCAAAGGGCATGAGAAAGAAGTGATTGTTCGTACTGCCCTTCTTGAAGCAATCCAAACCTTCTACTCCAAGAATGGCAGTTATGGTATTTATGCGAATGTTGAACTCTTTGGGAAGCAAGTTAAGATTAATAACGAAACATTTGATGTGGGAGCAAAACTGTTAAACGAAAATGGCAAAGTTGTTCGTCATATTCTGGTTCCAGTTAAGACAAGAGAAACACAGGGTGGCGGTCATAGTCATCTTTTTAGCCGTGACTTGAACTCGGCGCTATCCGTTGCCAAAGATACCGACATGCTTATCGTTGTGATTGTCGCCAAAAGTTGGTCGAAACGCGAAATTGAAGCCTTAGCAGGACGTATCAATCATTTAATTGTAGTAACTGCTCAGGGGTATTGTAACGGAAATTGAGAAAAGATGGTACAATCTGAAACATGAATGAGATACGCGAGCAATTGAGACAACTGAATAAAGAACAACTGATTGACATCATCTTGGAGATGCGTGGGCAGAT
>JAUZRW010000035.1 GCA_030950085.1 Anaerolineae bacterium | reverse complement strand
CATCTCCAAGATGATGTCAATCAGTTGTTCTTTATTCAGTTGTCTCAATTGCTCGCGTATCTCATTCATGTTTCAGATTGTACCATCTTTTCTCAATTTCCGTTACAATACCCCTGAGCAGTTACTAACTTGTTTAATAATGTGGCTATGTTTAACCTGTAGACACTCGCTCATATTGCCATTTTGTGTGCGGCGCAGTGAAACCCCGAAAGGGGCTTTTTTTGATGCCAGCATTATTACCTAAAATGATGTTCTAATCAAATGGATTTTACGCTTTCTTGAGGTCATCAGACACCATTCTAACTGTTCAATCCAATAAACAACAACTTAATTTTAGCAATTTATTTCAGATATTAATCCATTTGAGATATTTCCGCCGTATAAGTAGCGAATGTATTTACTCAAGGAGATTGTTTAATGAAACGCATAATTCCACTTATCCTGATTCTTGTACTTGCTTTGGTAGTCAGCTTACCCGTAGGCGCACAGATGATGGACGATGCCCCCACTGTAGAGGCATTTGACCAACTCGTTCTCGACGGTGTCGTCAATATTTTCCACGTTGTCAGTGATGGACCCGGTTTTGTCGTTATCCATGCCGATAATGGCGAAGGCTCAATTGGTGCCGTGATTGGTTATCAACAAGTATTTGGTGGCTCAAGTTTTGATATCAAAGTTCCGATTGATGCCAGTGCCGCAACCTCAACCGTCTATGCGATGTTACATAGCGATACAGGTGAAGTCGGTGAGTATGAATTTGGCATGGTTGAAGGCGCAGATGGGCCCGTCGCTAATGACGATGGCGTGATTGCCCCAGCTTTGAATCTGACTGTTATCAACACACAAGACCAATTTGTCAGTGACAACAGCGTCACGATACCCTCTGTCACGACTCAAGAAGATGGCTGGCTTGTCGTCCATGCTGATAATGGCGAAGGGTCATTTGGTGCGGTATTAGGCGCGGCACAAGTCGCGGCAGGGACAACGGCTGATGTCTCCGTTACCCTTGAAGGCGATGTGACAAATACACTGTGGCCCATGCTGCACGTTGATACCGGCGCAATGGGTGAATATGAATTTGGCATGGTTGAAGGCGCTGATGGCCCTGTGGTCATCAATGAAAGTGTTGCGGTAACATCTTTTGCAACTGTTCCTACAATGCGTATAGCCAATCAAATTGTCGATGACACAGTAGTTGTTGCCTCTGTTCTCGCCGAAGTTGACGGTTTTGTCGTCATCCATACCGAAGCTGATGGTGGACCCGGTCCTGTCGCGGGGTTTGCGGCTGTTTCCGCCGGACTCAATACCAATGTCGTCGTGGAAGTCGATGCCATGATGGTCACAAGCCGTCTCTGGCCCATGCTGCATGTTGATACAGGCGCAGCAGGTGAATATGAATTTGGTACAGTAGAAGGCGCAGATGGTCCCGTTTTTGTCAACGATTCCGTTCTGACTTTCCCAATCAACGCTGCACCGTCCTTAGTCTTAGAAGACCAAGCGATTACCTCAGCCATGATGGGTATCGAACCGCATATCTTCATCAAAGAGGCGCTGATTGATGCACCGGGTTGGTTGGTCATTCATAGTAGTGTCGATGGCAGCCCCGGACCCGTGATTGGTGTATCACAATTAGCACCGGGCTTGAGCCAGAATGTCGTTGTCCAAATCGACGATATGGCAGCCGGCGAGCAAGTTTTCCCGATGTTGCATTATGACACAGGCGCAATGGGCGAATATGAGTTCGGCACAGTAGACGGTGCGGATTCCCCTGTCGCAGTGGATGGCAATGTTATCGTTGCACCCATGGCGCTCACTGATATGGGCGGCATATAAGCTATTTAGATACTTTGTCTGACATTTCGTACTGCCTTCTGGCTGTCCGAAAAAATCACTAGAAACACAAGGGCTTGGGATGAGAAATTCCCAAGTCCTTGTCCCTTCTCAGAGTAGGGACGGGATATATCCTGTCCACCATGACCCCAAAATAATGATACGCTGCGAATCTGTGATTTACTGAAATTAGATACGCCGAAAGCTAGAAGACATTCGGCAACCCTTTGTCGAAGCACCGTGAACAACGCTGAAACTAGCGCCATTATGCTGTTTGATTAACAGGTAGGGACACCCAACGGGGTGTCAGAAAAATACTCTGTGCCTCCGATTCTCCGCGTCTCTGTGTTACGCTTTTTTCTTGAAAGTTGTGGCAATCGAAAGGAAAAATCAACACTTCCTCAATCTTAATATCTAACACCTGTTCCACATCACAACACACAATCCTGCTACACTTCATACATGAACGAATCCACAATCACGGAAAAACACCCATGCCCTACAACTGGAATCCCGAACAGAAAGCACAAGCCATCCAATCGCTCATCGAAAATATGGGCAGCACCTATTCCGCTTCCCAAGACACCGGTATTCCCGAACGCACCATCCAACAATGGAAACAAGAAGTGAAATACGCCAAAACAGTCCTCATTGAACGTGAACCCGATGATTCTCTTGAACAAGTGGTTCAAGCACGCTACCAACGCCTCCGCAACGACTTACTAGAACACGTTGACAAACTATCCCAACAATTCCGTGCCAATCCAGCAAAAGCAACCGACCTTGCCATCGCCATGACACGCCTCATAGACCGTCTCCACAAACTAGAAACCCTCCTCCAACCGCGCCATTTCTCCCTTGTTATCCTCTACGAACAATCTGATGGCACAATCCACGATACCTTATCCCTAACAGCCGCCATCCGTAAAGCACTAAAAAAGTAGGGACGGCATCCATGCCGTCCCTAGACTTTGGCTGTATTTGCAAAAAGAGAAGACTTTCGTTAAAAAGCTGAGTTAGTAAATAGCAGCGATTAGAAAGTCTAACTCTAATGTCAACTATCCCTCAAAACGAAGAACTTCTCAAGCATCTATTTGAG
>JAUZRW010000034.1 GCA_030950085.1 Anaerolineae bacterium | reverse complement strand
CTTTTGCAGGGCTTGTCCAATGCTATCTATGGTGCGGCACGCTCTTAGCCCTCACTTCGTCTTTTTATAACACTTTATAACGAAAAGTAGCTCTCGACATATCGCCGTAGGCTACTTTAATGTGCCAAAGTCTAGGGGCGTGATATATCACGTCCGTTGTGCCTCCAATGTGGGCTTGAATATTGACCAAATAATATATTTTGTCGGGAATCGGACAGACACGCTCCAGTTAATCACTGATACTGTGGCTAATGGAGATTTCAATTATGTTAGATGTTTGGCACTTACGGAACATTAACCTACTCGACGGGATTGACCCGATTGAGCTAGACAATATCTTAGAGGTCACGCAAACGCAGGGTTTCAAACGCGGTGAAATCATCTTTGAGCCGCATGAACACCCCCATCGCTTGTATCTGCTGCATCATGGCAAGGTCAAAAGCTATACATTGACCCCTAAAGGCGATGAATGGATTCTTCAACTATTTC
Organism: Anaerolineae bacterium; assembly: GCA_030950085.1. Classification (GTDB taxonomy): domain Bacteria; phylum Chloroflexota; class Anaerolineae; order Aggregatilineales; family Phototrophicaceae; genus JAUZRW01. The sequence goes on along the minus strand of JAUZRW010000034.1, from coordinate 31,209 downwards.
ATCCCGGCGATGCGTTTGGTGGTTTGCTCATGGGGGTTGCTGAAGGTGTCCCAATTTGGACAGAAGCATTAGACCAAGTGGTTGTCAGTACGATGAACGAAGACAGCTTTAAGCAATTTCAGCAAATTGCCCCCAATACCTGTTTCCGTTTGTTTCGCTATATGTCTAACCATCATGCGCGTACAATTCATGCGCTACGGCAGTTGATTCATCTGAAAGCGACTTACCGCTTAGTCATCACCTTGTTGAATCTAGCCCAATCGCGTCCACAAATCGACAGTCGAGATTTAACCATTGATGGTGGCTATACCCATAGTGACATCGCAAACCTAATCGGTGTCCGTCGCACCACGGTCTCGGAACTCATATCGGAACTCAGGAAGAATGGAATTTTAGGCGGCACAGGTCGTCAAATCACGATTTGTAAACCATTAGCCATTTATCGTTCAAGCAGGTCACAAAAAGGAGACAGACTTATGCAAGCAATGATTGGCAAAATGGCGAAGATGTATCCGATGCTCATCATGGTCGGCGTTCTCATCGTCATCATATCTTTTTTCGTCGGCTTCAATAACTCGCAAGCCGCAGCAGAATATTTCGCAGTCGATAAGATTACCCGCGAAACAACACTCATGGATCAACGGGCGGCTATTGCCAGTGTGGATGCGTGGCTACCCTTTTTCAAGTTCTTTGGTTTAGGCTTGATTCTCGGTGGTATCGTGATGGCGCTGCGAGTCATCATTGATGAATTACGTCAGGTCGGAAAAACCGTTCTGCCCACTAAACTACATAGCAGTTTACCGACACCACCTTGGTATGGTTTGATGATGCCAATGGTCATGATGCTAGGGATGGTCATCTTCATTATCGCAATAGTCGTTGGCTTCCAGAACGCCTCACTTGCCAGTGATATTTTCTCGAACCCAGCACCCGTGATAGATAGTGCTGGCGCAGATAGTGTTTTACTGGGACAAGTCCAGCAACTCCACACCATAAAAAGCTGGCTGATACCCTTCAAGTTCTTCGGCATCGCCACCATGTTCTTATCTATCACTATGGGATTAGGGACAATCGTTTTTATCCTGACCGAACAAACTCGTATTCTTGATGCCAGTTTGAGTGGCAAATCGGTCTGAGAGTCCGCCTCACACAAAATGACACAGTGAGATAGCAGCTACAGATACATTTAGTGACTTTGCTAAACAAGGAGTAAAGCATCATGGCAAATATTCAAGCAGCAAAACAACCGTGGGAAGTCAACATGTCGGCATTATTGGGCTTAGTGGGTGCAACGTTGATAATGATTTCCTTCCTAATTGGACTATTTATACTGACTCCAACAGCGTCGGATTACTTCGGCAATAATGCCAAAATTCATCGTGACTGCGCCGGCGTTGATTCGAGCGTCACCACAGCTTTCGATGGACCCAAGGCCCTCGCTGCCCGTTGCGCTACAGAAGATAGTGCAGGAGACGGTGGCACGGCATTACAAGACCAACTGGTGACACTCACTTCGACCAATCGTTGGAAAGAACCGCTTGCATTCGTGGGTGTGGCTTCATTCATGGCAGGTATTGCCCTCGCATTCTCCAGTATTCCGGCGCTGCTAAAAAATCGTGGCGATGTCATGGCAGCCGCTTACAAACAAATTCTAGCACAGGGAGCGTAAATCTGATGGCAAATAATTTTAACGTGACTGTTCAAGACGACCCGAAACCGCCGATGCCTTTTAGTATGATTGAGGGCATGATGCCGATGTATCCGATGATTGCGATGCTTGGTTTTCTGATGGTTCTCATCGCTGTGGTGGTGGGCTACTTGCAACTTGCACCAGCCGAACTTGACTTCTTTGCCGATGCCAAGGCAGTTCGAGAAGGCGCAGATGTTGGTAGTAGCTTTGTCAATGGCAACGTGAGTCGCCATCTCATCGAAGCATGGGTACCGAGCTTCAAATTGCTAGGCTTGGGGCTAGGCTTGATGGCAATTAATATGGCACTTGGTATTATTGCCAAACGCCTACGCTTGATGGGTAAAGTGGTTAACGCCCATATGCCAGAAAATCTGCGCCCAGCTATTCCAGAAATCCCGAAAAAAGTAAAGGTGATGCAAATGTTGGCGATGATGGGTGTTATGACCCTCGTGATTACCTTTATTGTCAGTCTTGTGATGATGGGTGTTGCCAGCAGCTATTGGGATAATAGCATTGCAAACACCTTGAATCCGGCTCAAGCAGGCAGTGAGCTACTGACACAGTTGGGAACATTATCCAGTTATAATGCTTGGCTTGCCCCTCTGCGTATCGTGGGGATGGGGATGCTTTTCACAGGTATTCTAATTGCTTTGAGCGTGATTATCTACAACTTGCGCGTTCAATCTGAATTGCTAGTAGATTTCACTCGCCGCGCCGAAAAACGTTAGACGATATCTACTGTAACGACTTAGCACCAGAAATGCGGCGGACAGCAAAAACGCTGTTCGTCGTCCCTCTTGGTAGTTGTTCAGCTATCTATCGAAAGTGCGATTTAAACCACGAAGGCACAAAGTCCACAAAGAAGTGCAAAAAATTGAACCGCAAAGGCGCAAAAAACGCAAAGAATCTTATTCAAAAAATCGCTCTGCGCCTCTGATTCTCCGCGTCTCTGCGTTACGCTTTTTCTTGAAAGATGCTATCTATTTTGAACAAAATTGACGATTGCCACATTCGCATCACATTCGGCTCGTGTGGTGACAGTCACAGGGGGCGATAGCGGCGCATCTTGTGGACTAAACAATTGCACAGTAAATTCGGCGACTTGTGGTGTCCCGATTAATGGCAGTTCAAAACCACCTGCTCCGAATGTCAAAATCGTGCCGCTAAAAACAGATTCGTTCACACCCTCGCCAACGACTCGTATTCGATAGCCATCTAAGGCAGTCCCATTGCTATCGGAGACTGTCCCTGCAATGCTCCACCAACTACAACCCAAATCATTACCATTGGGAACGTGTATTACAGTATCAGGCGCAATAAACGGATACGGCGACTCGGTAGCTACCTGAGTCTCAGTTGCAGCTTCTGTCGCCACAATAAAAATTTGTCCCTCTACATTCACAGTTGGGGTCACGGGGTTGATAGCAGCCGCGCCTGTTGTTGCCGTAATCACAATAAAGGGTGTCTGTGGGGGTAAAGGATTCCACGTTGTTTGCGGATTGAGCCAAATCGTGACCATCCAAGTGATAAAGGCAATGGTACTCGCCCATGCCAGTATCGTGATAACATTATTGCGAATATTGCGCTGTTTACGAGCTTTTATAGCCGCGATTTTAGCTGAGTCAGGAGTGGGCGTGTTAGGAACAGCCTCCGCAGTCGGATTCAACGGTGGATAACGCTCTGCTTGTGGCGTAATAAGTGGAGCGCGAACATCATCTGGCGATAATTTGGACAATGATTCGAGCGCGTCAAGATTCGTATCGGGTAAAGACAATGCCTCAAGGTCAAGTTCCATTGGTGGCATAGAATCGGATTCCGTTACTTCCTCCGATGCAGACTCTGATGCAGATTCGACAGGGTTATCGTCTGCTGGGAATAGTGAATCGGCTTTTGGTAGGCGGTTTTTCCGATTACGCCGACTAAAACGTTGAAAACTATTGTTATCTTGGTCGCTCATGGCACAATTCGCCTAATTCCAGTAAACCCTATTTTGTATTTTTGCTAGGCACGGGCGCACACACGGGTGCGCCCCTACAATATCCGTAATCCACCGAATATAACCTACGGATTCAGAGACCGTACTTGCTGGAAATTGACAATCGCCACATTCTGCTCACAATCACCGGGGAAAGATACCGTGACTTGCTCCGAAATGGGAACGCCATTGCGTGTTTGCAATTGCACAAAATAGGTATCGCGTGTAATCGCATTCGCTATCCGTACTTCAAAGCCTGATGCCCCATAAGCTGAGTTTGTCCCTGTGAAAACGGGTGCAAAATCTTGTGTGGCATTAAAAACATGAACTTGTAGTGTATTGGTATATGACCCACCGCCCAAGGCGAGTATCTGTCCGCCGATACCTTCCCATGCACACCCTTGCGTATTAGCAAAATTGCGTGTGAATTGTACATTGTCTGGACCTGCAAAAGGTAATGCGGGCGGTGCTGTGGGTGACGGTCCCGTGGCTGACGGAATCGGCGTGAATGTCAATGTTACATCAAGCGTCGGTGTCACAGTAGTTGTGGCAGTGATAGTCGCTGATGGAAACGGTGTAAGGGTATCTGTTTCCGTCGGACGCGGTGTGAGGGATGGCAGCCCTGTTGCTGTCGGAGTGGGTGTATTGGTGGCAGTTAGCGTGAGTGTCGGTGTTACAGTTGGTGGAATCGGTGTATTGGTTGATGTTGGCAGCACACGCACTGTCGGAACAGCCGCTTCTGAGACCTGCCCTGCTGAAAACCCCATTACCAAAAAAATAATGATAACAACAACTGTCGCCACCAAAAAAAAGATGCTCACCGCGTTCCAGAGTCCGTCATTCCCTCTGTCCATAGCTTTTCCCTCTGTGTGATTAATTATTCAAAAATGCTGGCTTTATGTAGAATCTGGAAAGTAATTGGAAATAAAATCTCGGTTTTGTAAGGGCATAGCGCGCTATGCCCTTACAACAAAATTCTAAAAACTTACCGAAGGTTACTATTACTTGACCAATTTAATTCTTAACAATTAGATTTGTGTTTTTCGGGCGCAATGCCTTGCACCCCTACATAAAAACTTTTTTGGTGATGTACTATATTTACCTTAGACAATATTAGCGATAGCGTTCAATTGTTGCATTTTCGGTCTGTGTGGCTAACCAATTGCCAAAAATACTTTCTGATAACATCGGTAAGCGTTCTGCTTCAATGGGACGCACTGCCTTATCCAATGTTTGAATGACATGAAAGCCCAATAATGTTGGGATGGGACCCGCGATTTCGCCTACTTCAAGGCTGAAAGCAATTTCTTCTAAGTTGGTATAGAACAATTCATTACGCGCAAACCAACCCAGATTGCCGCCAATTTCACGAGTCGTGATATCGAATGACTGTTCGGCGGCAAGTGATGCAAAGCCTTCGCCATTGTTGAGCCGTTCTAAGATGCTTTCCGCTTCTTCACGAGTTTGTACAACAATGTGACGGGCATTCACCTGTTCCACATCACCGAGATAATCTGCCATCAGAGCCGCTTGAACCCGTTGTGTCAGTAGGACATCGCGCTGGGCAATTTGCATCTCTTCTTCGGTATAGTTATTGGTTTCTAAAAATTGCGCCCATGCCTCATCATCAGGAGACAAAGTACGAAGGTTATCATATTCCGCTTGTATATCAGCATCTGTCACCACAACATCAAGACTCGGCGCACTCTGACTGATTAACTCTTGTCGAATCAAGGTTTCGAGGACTTGTGCCTGTAATGCTTCCATACTTGCTGCGTTAGACCCGACTTGCCGTCGCTCAAACTCACGCTGAAAATCGGCTTCTGTAATACCGATACCATTGACACGGGCGACCAAACCGACATTGGCAGGGTCTTGGGTAGGTGCAGATTCACCGCTTGATTCTGTTGAACAAGCTGCCAAAATAACGAGCAACGTCAACATAGCGACAGTACGTAACAAAGCCAAAGGATACTCCATGTATAATTTATCCATCATAATAGGGTCTATTATGCTATCGCCTGTGCATTGTGGCAAATAGGAAAAAGGTAGATGTGTCTTTTTGTCGCCGCTTTTGGAACAAATTTTATCAAAATTGTCTAAAATACCGCGAATAATGTTTAAGGATTTCATCGAAAATTAGGGCATAATACATTGTAGGGGCGCGATGCCTTGCGCCCTTACACCCGAAAATCTATAATTTGCTGAAAAACACGTTTTCTATGCTCATCCATGATTGATGTTAGAATAGTCATTTTATAGCATTTTCAGCTTCAGCGAATCATCGAAATTACCGCTTTATAGTTCACAAATCTGCCGCGATGTCATTTATTCAGATTCAATTTCAGCGAGGCTCGTTTCTTCACCACTCGGCAACCGTTTGAACCCTTTCAAATAGAGTTTAAGCGGTTCGACTGAGCCAGTGATAAACTTCTCTTGATATTGGTCTAAAGCATCAGCAATATCATCGGCAGTCACGACAAAGCCCTTACCGCGTGCAAATTCCGTCAGTTTTTGAATATTTGGCGGTTTGCTGATATACAATTGTTGGCGCAAGGTTGTTTCGCGTTCAATTCGTTCCAGAAATTTCAAGGCAGTTTCAAGAGCCATATTGGACTACTCCACTTTGGTCACTAAGTTAATCACGTTCCGCTAGTATAGCAAAGAATGATGAAGCACAAAAGCACAAAGGAACACAAAGAAATCTATTCCGAATTATGCTAAAACAACCTGTTGGGACGCGGCACTTCATCCATGTATTCGACGCTACTCATGCAAACCACCCCCGACATCGCAAAGGCAAATTCGCCGCGTGCATGGGCAACGAGGGCGCTGACAGCCGTTCCAATCGGCGGTAAGTCTGCCAGTAATTGGACTTGATTCGAGGCAATCACAAGGTCAATTGCAAAACGCTGATGGGTCAGAGTCAGCTTGTCACTCTTATAAGCGCGTATCACACCCGATTCCATATCACTGGTCACAATCATGCCGCCATTAGGAGAAGCGGACATACGCCCAACATAATAATGTAATTCTTGTTTTCGCAGCACTGTTCCACTAGGGTCAATAACCACTAAGCGTCGTCCATCAGTAGCGACAATATTTGCACCGCCACGCGCCACCGCCACTACTGGACGTAAATCAGCATCCGCATTGAGTCCAATATCAAAGACACCAACTCGCATATTTTGCTGATAGATGTGCAGGTGCAAATTTTCATCTAAGCCAGCAAACATCCCCAACGCACGGTCTAAATCTAGCGTGAGTAAGCGTTTGCCCCCAACTAAGCGAATCTCTTCTTCTGCCCCATCCGTTTCCATAAACAGACGGTCATCACTGAGATGATAGAGGCGCAATTTACCGTCATCTGTCACATGAATATCAGTGCTTCGTGTTTGGATAAAGGGTAAATAATAGGCACTGTTGGGACCCGTTAACTGTCCGACATATTCTTGCCATGTATGACTGCTACGGGCTTTGTTGGGTGCTGGTGGAATAGCGTCTTCAGCCAACAAAGTGCCGTTTTCCATATCATAATGATGAACACGATTTTGTTTTGTCCAGACAGACAGAATCACAGGTTGCCCCGCAAGGATATGGAGACGTTGAATTGCTTGGTTGGTGAGATGTATGCGCCACGTCATAATAACAGTTGAAATGAATTGTGATAGAATTGTAATCATTATAGCGTGGTATGGTTTGATTAACCATTACAATATTTTGCATCTATCACCTTGAGCTATCACGGGCTAAACGCAGTGCGTCTCGCATCCGCGCACATTCTAATATCTCATTGACTTTCATCATGCCGTGCCAACCTGTGGTCTGCATGTATTTTACACCAACAAAGCCCTCATAATGAGCCGCTTGTAAGGCAGCGACAACAACATCTGCTTCAATAATGCCGTCATCATAGGGGACTTGTAACTTGCCTTTTTTCGCCTGTCGGATTTGGACATGACGTGTATGCGGCAATAAATCCACAATTGCCTCTTGGTCTATCCCCTGACACACCAAATGCGCCCAATCCAAGGTTAATTGCAAGCCGTCAATACTATCCAGCAAACGATGTATACGCTCAATCGTGAAAACCATCGAATCTAAATGAGGCTCAACACTCAGGGGGATTTCAGCTTCTTGGGCAATTGTCAGCATGTTTTGTAAGGCAGCGACCATCCGTTGCCATGCCTCATCGTCGCTTTCAGGATGTAGCAGACCCGATGTGACTGTGACTCCTGATGCGTTGAAGGCTTTCGCAAAGGGCAGTAGAGCGCGGAAGAGCAAAATATCACGGTTGCGCTTTTTCTCATCAGCAAGGGAGATGCGCGGCAGAAATAAAACCATATCTGCCACATCAAGATTGAACAAATCTAACTGCTCGCGCAATTCACGGAACATTGCCTTTCGTTCGTCATTATCCAATGCGCGTGCTAGATTAAAATGTGCGCCCGTACCCATATCCACATAACGAAAGCCGAGTCGTGCTATCGTGCCAAGTGCCTCTTGCAAGCGTAAATCATCAAATGCCCAGATATGACAAGAAAATTCCATGTCAGTTATGCTTATGGGTCAGTGTAATTGTGATTTTGATAACCTCAAGCATCAATCTAATTCCCGAACTGTCCACGACCCGCCCCAAAAATACTGGCTGGTAAATCAAATCCGAATTGTTTCAGTTGGTCATTAAACCGAGGTGGGAAGCCCGATGGTTCAAGTTCGCCACCGCCCTCATGCGAGTAACTTTGCCCACGATGTCCAGCTGTTTTATAGACGAACAAATCTTGCAGTGTGACTTTATCGCCTGCCAAACCTTGCATTTCAGTGATTTGTACGATTTTACGGCTGCCATCTTTCAACCGTGATTGTTGGATAAAAAGATGAATAGCCGCCGCAATTTGCGCGCGAATGACTTCGACAGGCAAATCCATTCCTGCCATCATACAGAGCGTTTCCAGACGCGCAACAGCATCACGCGGCGAGTTGGAGTGAACAGTCGTCAACGACCCATCATGTCCGGTGTTCATCGCTTGCAACATATCCAGAGCCTCACCACCACGGCACTCACCCACGACAAGGCGGTCAGGGCGCATCCGTAATGACCCTCTCACAAGGTCGCGGATTTCCAACATACCTTTATCTTCCGTGCCGGGGATAGCTGGCGCAGTTTCTAGGCGCACAACATGACGCTGTGCTAGTTGTAATTCAGCCGAGTCTTCAACTGTGATGATGCGCTCATCTTCGGGAATGAAAGAACTCAACACATTCAGCAATGTCGTTTTACCCGAACCTGTGCCGCCCGAAACGACAATATTCAAACGCGAAACGACACAGGCTTCAAGGAATTCAGCCACTTCTGCCGTGAGTGAACCGAAGTTAATCAAGTCTGGTACAGTCAGGCGCTTATCCGGAAATTTACGAATTGTAATCGTCGTGCCGAGTAGCGCCGAGGGGTCAGTGATAATATGCACACGCGACCCATCCGGTAGCCGTGCGTCAACCATCGGTTGCTCACGATTTAGCTCACGACCCAGTGGGCGGACAATCCGTTGCGCTGTCCAGCGTACATGGTCTTCATCATCGAAGACATAACCTGTCTCTAGCAACTTGCCCTTGTATTCTGCAAAAATGATGTCGGGCCCATTGACCATAATTTCAGAATAATCTTTGTTATCCACCAAATGCTGAATCGCACCAAAACCGAGCAAGTCATCAAGCAAGCCTTCAGTCAGTTGCTCTTCTTGGTCAGGTGGCAAGTTGATATTCATTTTTTGTAACATAATATGAATACGTTCACCAATCTTATCCACATGGTTTTGGCCATGACGATTCCAATGGTCAGCTTCAGTCGCATTACTCAGTAAGCGAGACCGTAGTTGCTTACGAACCTGTGCTAATTTTGCCGGAGTACGGCGTTTTGGTGGCACAACGTAACCGGTATCAAGTATCCATGACCCATCACCGCGCACTTCAACAACAGTGACTTTGGTAATCCCCTCACCAATAATGAAGCCTGTTTCGCCGGGTGGGGCATGTTTTTGGATAGTCTGAGAGTTCGGTTCAGGGATTTCTTTGGGCGGTTCAAGTGTTTTTTCTAATTCTTCACGTATCGGATCCGGTTCGCCAGTAGGCGGTCTTGAGCGCGGACGTGGTTTTGGGCGTGACTTATTACCACCTTTATTACGATTGAGTAGAGACATCAATACCCCCTTGGTAGGATAGGTTTATTCTCTAGTGTACGCGAAAAATCCCCAATCCAAGCCATCTTTGGCTTAAGAAATCAAAACATTTGTAGATTGTTGCAAAATATACCAACAAAAAAGCCGTACAATATGTACGGCTTGTCATTTTTGAAAGTGGCTCGACACTATTCGCCAAGATACCCTTTTAACTGGCGGCTGCGGCGCGGATGACGCAAACGCCGCAAAGCACGCCCTTCAATCTGGCGAATACGTTCACGGGTGAGCCCAAACTTTTGCCCGACTTCTTCCAATGTGTAACTACGACCATTTTGCAAACCAAAACGCAGGCGCAAAATACGGGCTTCTCGTGGAGTCAGGGTTGTGAGCAGTTCTTCAATTTTCTGTTTGAGGAGATTACCGTATACACTTTCCGATGGGGTCGGTTCAGTATCATTTTCAATAAAATTACCGAGTTCGCTATCTTCATCTTCGCCGACGGGATGTTCGAGGCTAAGAGGTTGCCATGAAACGCGCAGCATCCACTGAACTTTACGCGGTTCGGTTTCCATTACCTCTGCGATTTCCTCAACTTGTGGTTTGCGTCCTATTTTTTGCTCTAGTTCACGGGCGACACGATACAAGCGACGGATACGGTCACTCATATGCACTGGCACACGAATAGTACGTCCTTGGTCAGCAATGGCACGGGTAATGGTCTGGCGAATCCACCATGTTGCATAGGTGCTAAAGCGGAAGCCACGCCGAAAATCGAACTTTTCAACCGCTTTCATCAAGCCCAGATTACCCTCTTGGATTAAGTCAAGGAAGGGAACACCGCGAGTCATATACTTTTTAGCAATCGAGACCACGAGGCGCGTATTTGCCTTAATCAGATGGTCACGGGCAGCAACACCATCTTGAATGAGAAACTTGAATTCAGCAGCGCGTTTATGCTTAGGATTCTTCTTAAGTTTCTTTTCAGCATCGCGTCCGGCTTCAAGGCGCATCGCAAGGCTCACTTCTTCTTCCGTATTGAGCAGAGGCACTCGCGCCATCTCTTTCAGGTATAGACCCACTGTATCGCTTGATGCAATATCTGTTAAGTCATATTCTTCTTCATGGTCAAAATCTTCATCATCAAGTGTCTCCTCATCAAAATCATCATCTGTAAACGTGTCTTCAAAGAGGTTATCGGCAGTATCAAAAAAGAAATCATTAAAGTCCCCAGCTTGTGCTGTACCAAAATCCACTTCTGGGCTAAAATTACTATCGTAATCAGTCACAGTTTCTTTCCCCTCGTTCTCTCATCACAAGTCCGAAAAATCAAATTTATAGCAAGGTACAGCGCGGAAATTACTTTCCGGCATCCAACAATTCCTTGAGCTTCGCCATCCGTGGGTCAATCTGATTATCCGCGCAATCGCATGTGGTGTCGTTGAGATTTGTGCCACAATAGACACATAATCCTTGACAATCGACACGGCAATATTCACGATGCGCTAATTGAATCAAAGCCTCCGCTCGCAGCAAGGGTGCAAGGTCAAGTTGCCCATCTTGCCCAACGAAAAATTCTGATTCATCAATCGGATGGGGCGACGCGAACAATTCCTCAATGGTGATAGATATAGGATGTTCAAAGGTGTTTAAGCAACGGGAACACTCGCGGTCAACAACGAATACCAAATCTGATGCCTGTACCAAAATACCTTCTTTATTACGGCTCAGGCGTAGAGTGCCATTAATGGACTTGACCACCAAATCATCGGCAATTTTCACAGGGTCAGTAATATTCAAAGCCATGATTTTATGGTTGCTGGGGCCAGCAGATAACAAAAAACCAACGTTAAGTTTCAAGACTCGTTTGTTGAGGTAATTTGCTGTCGGTATATTCACAATTCTGTGACCTTTGTGGTAACGCTATTGGCGTTTCAAATGGGTTGGAGTGTAGCAACCTATAAAATGATTATATGGAATTTCAAGTACGGATGTCAAGCATTTCAGTACAAATTGAAACTGAAAACTAACGCTTTTAACAAGTTTTATACAAGTTTGAGGATAGGAAATGTGAATTGGAATATTGAAATGGGATGATTCTCCTATTGTGGTTTGATATAACAAAAAATAAACAAACCAGAAACAAATATTAGAAACAGCCCTATTCTTCGCATTTAACTCATGCTACATAAGTAGAGTCCGATAAGTGCCTAGAAAAAGCGTAACGCAAAGATGCAAAGGGTGAAAGGCGCAAAGAAAGGTTTTGAATAGAAATCTTGGCGCTTTGGCGTTTTGGCGGTTTATCTTTTTTCTAAGTTTTTTCCAGATTCTACAATAGGATTCGCAAAATATGATGCTCTGCGCCTCTATTTTTCTGTGTTACGCTTTTCCACGCCATGCCCAAACGTATCCCTGTTGCGGCGCAAATAGAAAAGAGAGCAAAAATACAAGCGTCATCGTCAGGACGACAGCCGCACTCGCTTCGATATTCAGATGCCATGCCAGATACATTGCCACAATACCGCAACTAGAGGCAATCATGGCAGAGAGTGCCATCATATGGTGCAGACGTTTCACAAAAAATCGTGCTGTTGCGGCGGGTGTTACCAATGTTGCAGCAATCAAAGCCACGCCGACTGCTTGTACACCAATGACAACCGTAACAGCCAATAAGACCAATAAGACGATTCGCAAACTTTCTGTAGGTAGCCGCAATGCTTGAGCAAGCGTCGGGTCAAATGAGACGAGCAATAATTCTTTATAGAGTAACAATGTCGTCATGAGGACGATTGCGCCAATCAATGCCATTAGCCACAAATCAAACGCTGTCACCGATAGAATATTGCCAATTAAGATATGCTGTAAATCGGTGGCAAATGTACGCGAGGTAGAGATGAGGGCAATACCGAGCGCCAATGTGCCAGCGAATACAATGCCAATCGCCGTATCTTCGCGTAATCGCTGTCCACGAGTGAGCAAACCGATGCCAATCGCGGCTAAAATTCCAGCGACTAAGCCACCAATGAGTAATCCGCCTTGTGTGCTATTGCCCGTGATGAAAGCAACGGCGACTCCCGGTAAGACACTATGCGCGAGTGCATCGCCAAGAAAAGCCATGCCGCGTGTGACAACAAATGCTCCCATAACCCCACTCGTTATCCCCACAAGAATCACCGCCAGAAGAGCGCGTTGCATAAACGCAAATTCTAGCGGCGCAATAACTAAATTATACCAGAAAGCAGCCATTCAATCTCCCTAAATGACACAATGTCTCAATTAGGATATTGTAGGCGGTATACTTCTGATAGGCAAGTGTTCTGCTCCCCTATATCAAAGCTACTTTGTTAAACAAGAGACAGATAGCAATAAAATTCTTTTGCGGACTATCCTCGACAACGCTATACTTGTTTAACAAACTGTCTCTATTGAACCTATAGACTCTATCTCACCTTGTTATTTTGTGTGAGGCTCGGCGAAACCCCGAAAGGGGCTTATGCTTACATTTTATAACGAATATAATCTCCGAATGATAATCATCATCAATAATGTCGATTCATCGTTCAGTCCCGTTTGGAGCAAGGCATGGTCATAAAGTTAGAAATACAGGCAATTTTAGATGCACTCGGTCATGGGGTGCTAGTCTTTGCAAGTGATGGCAAATTGGTTCTACATAATATGATGGCGGGTACGATTCTCGGCACAGACCTCAATGTGATTAAGAGCGAAGGCTGGTCAATGGCGCTGGAATTATTCGATACGGGTTCGCAAGCGATGGACTTAAAAATGGAGGCGGTCAAAGAAAAAGCCCTCACATCTGAGCGTCCGATTCGCTTCAAAATTTATCGTTCGGGTGCTTATGTGCCATGTTGGGCGGCGGCACTCAATGGCGAAGATGGTGAAGTCTATATAATGCTGACACTGGATGTTTTGGATTGGGAATTGGTCTCGAATGTGATTGACCGTTTTCGGACTGAAATGCACGATGCTGTGGATAGTACAATCGGTCATATTAACTTGATTAATCGTACAATGGGTGTCGATAGCAAAAATCAAGACCCAGCAAGTATCAAACTGGCACGACGTATCGGTGGCTTTACCAAACTCATCGAAGTTCATATGAGCCGTGCTGGGCGCTTAATCTCGATGCTGGATAGACTGCAAGATATTCGCACAGGAGCTATCCGTGACCGTATTCGGGATACGCGCAAAAAGGTGGATTTGCCAGATTTTATGGAAGATTTTGTCGAAGCACTCGATGAAATCCACCTGCTTGACCCTGAATCAGAAGCTCAAGATTATCGTTCGCGGGTGAAGACAGAAATTCCTGATGATTTGGCTGTGAATGTTTCTGCCTCATATCTCGATTCTGCCTTGCGAGAGATATTACGCAATGCTATTATGTACTCATTGATTGGCACGCCTATCACTATCACCGCACAAAAGAAAAATAACAACGTGCAAATTGATATGCGTGATGAAGGCTATGGTATTCGCAAAAAAGAGTATGAGCGCATATTCGACCCTTTTTCACGGGCGCGTCAACCACAGATTATCGCTGAATTTGGCTATGGATTAGCACTTTATTTGTGTAAAACAGAGATTGAAGTTATGAACGGGCGTTTGTGGTTCAACAGTGATGAGGGTGTCGGGACAACGTTTAGCATGATGCTACCGTTGTGGAAAGAGACCGACTCGTCTTCTCGTTCTGATAGTAATGCCTAACCACGCCCGAATTTGGATGAGGACAGCTTATCGCGCCTTGCCCTAACGGGTGAGGCGTTTTTATTTTAACCTGAGTTTTGGATAAGCACAGAAAATGTGTTTTTTCGGCAAATTATGGATTTTCGGGCGTAAGGGCGCAATGCGTTGCGCCCCTACAATGGGTTATGACCTTTTATGACCTCGAATTTTCGATGAAATCCTTAAACAAAATTCACGTTATTTTAGGATGTTGAATAAACCGAAAACTGTCAACCGAAAACTGTCAACTATGAACTGAAAGCGAAACACTATGCGCTTTGATTTTTTAACACCAGAAATTTTCAATATGTTGGTCATTGCCAATCTGATTGTTGGTCTCGCGCTGATTGCCTATCGCTTCACCCATGATATGCAACGTCCTATCCCGACACCGGAGCAACAACGTCAACAGATACATGATGAACTGTCTACGAACGCGCTGGATGATAAATCGCCACAGTCAGAACAGATACTACAAGGCGAAGAAAGTCCAGCGCAGAATCAACAAAACAAGGGATAATTTGTAGGGGTGTATGGCAATACGCCCACTAGAAGCCAACAATTAAAAACTATCTCATCAACAGGAGAAAAAACATGATTGATATTGATTTGATTCGGGAAAAACCGGAATGGGTCAAAGAGCAAATGCAAAAGTTGCATGATGACAATGCCTACGCACGCATTGATACGATTGCTGAACTCGATGCTAAGCGGCGTGTTTTGCGTGGCGAAACTGAAATGACACAAGGCAAACGCAATAGTCTCAACAAGCAAATGGGACGTTTGCGTGGCAATAAAAATCTCGATACTGCTCAAAAAGCGGCGATTGCTGTCACGGCAGCCGCAGCTATTACAGCCAAAGACTTTGATGCCGCCATTGACCTCATGCAAGGCAATACCGATGCCCCGCCTTTAGATACCGTCAGCGAAAAAGCGAAAAGCGAGTTTGATAGCTTGATTGATGCTCTGCGCGACTTAGGCAATACTGTTGAAGCTGGTTTCAGCGCGGTGAAAGAAATTGAAGCCGAATTAGAAGAAAATATGCTGTGGATTCCCAACATCCCACATGAAACAACCCTCGTGGGGGCAGGTGAAGAAGATAATAAACCCGGCGTACCCGAAGGCGATTTATTTGAATTCGACTTTGACCCCAAGCCGCATTGGGATTTAGGACCCGAATTGGATATCATCGACTTTGAACGCGGTGTGAAAATAGCTGGCACACGTTTTTATGTGCTAAAAGGATGGGGCGCACGCTTGCAACGCGCACTGATTAGCTTCTTCCTTGATATGGCACGCGAAAAAGGCTATACGGAAGTCTATGTTCCCTATCTTGTGCAAGAGGCGATGCTGTACGGGGCATCACAATTTCCCAAGTTCCGCGATACAGTTTATTCCGATAGTGATGCCGACCTGTTCTTATTGCCCACTGCCGAAGTCGCTATTACCAATATGCACCGCGACGAAATTATCGACGAAGCACAATTGCCTCTGAATTATGTCGGGCATACACCGTGTTTCCGCCGCGAAAGAGCTAGTGCAGGCAAAGATACTCGTGGTATCAAGCGTGTGCATCAATTTGAGAAAGTGGAGATGTACAAGTTTACCACGCCCGAAACCAGCTACGATGAATTAGAGAATCTCACGCAAGCCGCCGAAGATATTTGCCGTAAGCTGAAATTGCCCTTCCGCCGTCTCGAAATTAGCACAGGCGATTTGGGCTTTAGTGCCACCAAAAAATACGATGTTGAGGTTTGGTCGCCGGGTTGTGAAGAATGGCTCGAAGTGAGTTCATGCAGCAATACCGAAACTTTCCAAGCCCGTCGTGCCATGATTCGCTATCGTCCCACAGGCAGCAACAAAACAGCCTACGTCCATACCCTCAATGGCAGTGGATTAGCAACGCCACGTATCATGATTGCCATCATGGAAAATTATCAAAATGAAGATGGCAGTATCACGATACCGGAAGTCCTGCGCCCCTATCTCGGTGGTGTCGATAAAATCGAAAAAGTATAAAACAATTATAAGGGCGTTATGGCAGTAACCTTCAGTATATTTTTATAAAATGCTTAACGCAGAGACATGGAGAATCAGAGGCGCAGAGCGGTTTTTTGAAGTCTAACCTTTGTATTCTTCGTGCCTTGGTAGTTCATCTGTTTTTGAATGACTTTCCTGCTCTTACTGGCAATGCGCCCTATATGTTTTTACGATAGTTTCTCATAAGCGCGGATTTTTGCTTGCTGGATAATATATTCTAGCCGTACATATTCATCCAATTCTTCAGCCTCTTGTGCTGTGAGGGTCTGATTGCGATTAGCATCTAGCAAATGACGAATAGCCAATTGCGCTTCATCTGAGTAGTGAAAGTTTGCGATTTCTTCTACTGTCGGATGCGATGTAATCAGTTCAACAAATTCTTGATAGGCTTTGACTTGTATTATTGCCATAGCGGACACCATTCAACTATCGAATTTGAATCTATTATAGCATTTTTGCGATAAACGCTATACTCGTAATCTTTCATCAAAAATGAGCATTTCACGCATCAACAAATTCAGATTCGATATAGATTTAATCCCTTAATTCTCGTGAAAGGAGTCCTGTCTACACTCCGCATAATGAGAAATGTGATTCGCAAGGATGGGGAAATGCCAAAGCAATATAGAGTATGGGGATTGCTGACTTTGTTGGCAATGCTGTTATTGTTGGGGACAAGTGGACAAGCACAATCACCTTATGATGCTAGTAATTACGAACAGACGATGAATCAAATGATAGAAACGGGTATTAGTATTTTGCGCTTTGAGGGCGGCGATTTAGCGGTCTTTCGCGCTGTGCAAGAATCAGGCGACCCATTGTATATTGCACCCCTGATTGATTTAGGCTACTTCATGTCTCGTGATGCAACGACGCAAGAGATGATTCTGGCGACACTCGAAGAACTCACTGGGCAACCGATGACGATTGGCTGGCGCGGTTATTTTGAGTGGGCAAGTGCCAATGATATTGCACTGCCGCCGAATTATGCTGATTTTAAGGGCAATTTATTTGGTATATTTATTGACCCTCAATTCCGCCGCTTTTTCCAACCCGGCACGCAAGAAAGCGCACGGGTGAATCTACTTGAGGCTGTTTGGGGTGGTGTGCGCGTAGACGGGATTCCATCGCTGGTCAATGCACGGCAAATCACGCCCGAAGCCGCCGCACAAGAAGGCGTAGAATTAACACAATTCTGTCGCGGAGACGATTGCAGTTATCCGGCTGGAGACGAATTGGTATTCGGTGTCTATTTAGATGGCGATGCGCGAGCTTATCCGTTGCGCTTGCTCAATTGGCATGAAATGTTCAATGATGTGATTGGACAGTCGCCCATGCGAGATACCCCGGATGGCGACATCGTTTGTAACTTCCGTGCGCCGACAGTATTTCGTGCCATTGCCCGAAGTGCTGACAAGGTGCTAATCAATGGTTATTCGGCAGGCTGCCCCGATGAAGGTTGGCTGAGTGCTGATGCGCTGGAATGGGTCGATAGCGATTGGGACACCGTAGAAAATGCGTTGCCGGATATCGAATCTGAGGCAGCACTAGATTCTGAGGACTCTGGCATTGAAGGGCGCGTGATAGGTCGTCCGGTGATGTTAGCCTATTGTACGCTCTGTGGGTCTGGAATTTTATTCGATGCGACTATCGAAAATTTATCGTATGTTGATTCTGCGGGTGAAACAGTTGAAATGGGCGATGTCGTGCTAGAATTTGGCTCAACGGGCATGTTGATGCGTTCCAATAAATTGATGTATGACCGCGATACCGATACGGTCTGGAATGCTTTAACCGGCGAACCTGCTTTTGGGGCGTTGGCGAACTCTGATGTGTTATTAGATTTGCTGCCTGTCGTGGTGACAGATTGGGCAACATGGCTTGAAGAGCATCCCAATAGCAGTGTCTTGAGTCTCGATACAGGCTATCGGCGTAATTATACGAACGGGGCTGCTTATAGTGATTACTTCAATAATCCCGAATTTGTGATGTTCCCTGTTTTCCAACAAGATGAAACACTCATCGACAACAAAGATATGATTTTTGGCTTGCATCTGAACGGCGTGGACAAAGCCTACTCACTCGAAATCTTGATTGGGGAGCAAGTCACGAATGATAGCTTAGGCGAAACCGACATTGTGATTATCAGCCGTGCTACCCCTGACCGTGAATTTTTTGAACCCGGTGGGGCAGCAGTACGGGCGTATATCAGCGACGGAATCGTGTTTACATCGGGCGCAACAGATAATGAAATCGTAGATGCTGAGGGCAATATCTGGCAAATGACCGAAGAGGCGCTTATCAGTGCTGATGGTCAGCGACTCGAACGTTTGGCAGGCAATCTCGCCTTCTGGTTTGGCTGGTTCAGTTTCTATCCCGATACCCTGTTCTATGAAGGGGCATAATTGTTTCATCTTCAAAAACAGTCTATTTTGCTGCGGACGGGATATATCCCGTCCCTACAGTTCATAATAGATTTGTAGGGACAGCATACATGCTGTCCGTTACTAACCAAACCCAATATGAATTGCAACCGTTTACTATACACAACCCAGAATCATAGCAATTTGGCTTGTTCTTTATCATCCTTGACGCGCTGTGCTTGTTTGAATGTGCGATGCTGCGGCGGCATATCGACAGTCACGCCTTTGAGCAAGTCCTCTATGGTGAGAATTTGCACTTTGCGACATTTTTTATCCCACAGCGATGATTCATAATAGCCGGCACTGACCGCTTCGGTTTCCATTTGTGAGGACGGCGCTTCGAGTGTGATGAAGACCCCGATAGCCGCTTTGCGACGTTCCATCGTGCCGCGTAAATCTCGAATATCGCCTGATTTGACCTTGCCACTCTTGACTTGTACGACGACTTCATGCGCTTTTGGTTTATTAGACCCATTGCCATCGAAGAAATTAATCAGACCACCGACACCTTTATCCGCGCCTTTTTTGCCTTTGCGACTGCCTGTTTGACCGCCGAGAGGTTTCGCCTGAATCAGTGATAATGACCAAAATTGGAATTGATAGCGCCCGTCGTTTTCTTTATCGGTGGCGAGTGCCTTCGCGCCTTCGACAGTGGTGGGTTCGCCAATCACTTCATAATCGGCACCCGGTTTCAAATCAAATTCATCACGGAGACGATATTTTTGTAGCGAAATAGATAAATGCGTGATATCAATGCCTATCCACTTGCGCCCTAATTTTTGCGCGGCACTAATCGCCGTGCCACAACCACAGAAGGGGTCAAGAATGATATCCCCTTCATTGCTGCTGGCTGCAATAATGCGTTCGAGTAACGAAACAGGTTTTTGAGTTGGATAGCCAAGTCGTTCGGCTGCTTGGGCTTGAACGGGTGATATATCATCCCAAACACAACTGACAGGGACACCAGACATTTCATCAAGAAATCTCTTTAAACGGATACGCCCTGTTTTCTTTTTTGGAAACAATAATCTCCCGTCAGCATCTAATCGCTCCATTTTTTCTTTAGTAACTTTCCAACCATAAGCATGGGAAGGATAGTCTTTATATTTGTATACAAGGTTTGGGCGAGGATTTGGGCTTACCAAGTTATCGCTTGCATATCTTCTTCCACTTTCATCTATATGTTTGTAGAAACTGTCAATATATTCTTGGCTATAAGGCATATATTGAACATTAAATGTGTACTTATTCGACTTACTATAAAATAAAATAATATCGGCTACATCTCCAAATTTAGTCTTTGCGTCATTGTGGCTACTGGTTCGCTTCCAAGTGATTTCATTACGAAAATTCGTAACTCCAAAAATCGCATCCAGAATAATTTTGAGGTAGTGACTCGCTGTCGGGTCACAATGCAGGTAGAGACTACCTGTCGGTTTCAAGACACGATGGAGTTCAACGAGTCGCGCAGTCATCATGACGAGATACGCCATCATTTGATTGCGTCCGATGAGGGTCAGCATGGCGTTTATCGCAGCACTGACATTCGGCGCAGCATCGGTCACGAGGTCATGAAAAGTCGCTTCGGCAGTTTCGCCCCAATGCCACGTATCATCAAATGCCGTAATCTGTGCCTCGCTCTCTGTGCCACTTTCGTCGCGGAACAGTACGTTGTAATTGCGATTGCTATTAAAGGGTGGGTCAAGGTAAATCAAATCGACAGTTTCCGATTGAATATGATTCCGCAAAATATCAAGATTATCGCCGTAAAAAAGTTTATTATCGCTCATAGATGAAGCCTTCCTGTTGTTCTGTTCTGCTAGTATAGCATATATCAGATTGTGGTATTGGCTCATCATACAAGAAAAAGCATAACACAGAGAATCAGAGACGCAGAGCAATTCTTGTACTGGAATCTTTGTGTCCTTTGTGTTCTCTGTGGTTCAAATTGTCTTGCGTTTATGGATAGGTGAACAGCAGCAAATACGGTATAGTTGCATCGTACTTGTTAAATCTTTTGGAGATATTGATTATGCAGCAAATCCAAGAGGGGACACTACTCTGGACACCATCTGCTGAGGTGCTAAAAAATGCCAATCTCACACAGTATAGGCGCTGGTTAGCCGAAACCCGTGATTTACATTTTGCGGATTATGATGCCCTATGGCAGTGGTCTGTCACAGAATTAGAGGCATTCTGGCAGAGCATCGTCGAATTTTGCGATGTTCAATTTGCCAAAGCCGCGACTGCTATTTTGCCTGACCGTACTATGCCTGCGCCAAAATGGTTCGCTGGCGCAGAGATTAATTACGCCCAAAATATTTTTCATCACATGACCGATAGCCAGCCGATGATGGTTTTCAAGGCGGAAGACCAAGCCTTACGTGACTATAGCTGGCAAGAAATTTATCAGCAAACCGCCAAAGTCGCCGCCGCACTCAAGGCATTAGGGGTGCAAAAAGGCGATAGAGTCGTGAACTTCATGCCCAATCGCCCTGAGACTGCGATTGCTTTTTTAGCGACTGCCAGCATCGGGGCTATTTGGTCGAGTTGTTCGCCAGATTTTGGCGCAAAAAGTGTCCTAGACCGCTTCACACAAATTGAGCCGAAAGTGCTATTTGCAGTGGATGGCTATCATTACGGTGGCAAGCCCTTCAATCGGCGTGCTGTCGTTGCCGAACTCCAGCAAAATCTCCCGACACTCGAAAAAACGATTCTCCTACCCCTGATTGCTGAAAATACGGATAACCTGAGCGATACTCTCCTATGGAATGATGTACTATCCAATGCGCCTGATGATTCGCTGCACTTTGAACCTGTCGCCTTTGACCATCCGCTATGGGTATTGTACTCATCGGGTACAACAGGTCTCCCTAAGCCGATTGTGCATGGGCATGGCGGCATTGTGCTGGAACATAGTAAAGCTGTCACCTTGCATCTTGACCTTAGGCTCCAAGACCGCTTTTTCTGGTATACCAATACGGGTTGGATGATGTGGAATTATCTCATGGGGGCGTTATTCTCTGGGTGTACGATTTTGCTATACGATGGCAATCCGGCGTATCCCGATATGACGACGCTCTTTGACTTTGCCGAAAAAACAGGCATGACCTATTTCGGCACATCGGCGGCTTTTGTAAATGCTTGTATGAAAGCGGAGATTCACCCTAACGAAAATTATAACTTAAGCAAAATACGCGCTGTCGGTTCAACAGGTTCACCCCTAACAGTGAATGGTTTCCAATGGATTTACGACAATATCAACACTCAGTTGGCGCTCGAATCTGTGAGTGGTGGCACAGATATTTGCGGCGTACTCGTCGGTGGCGCACGGACAAAGCCCATTTATGCGGGCGAGATTCAAGGGGCAGCATTAGGCGTAAAGGTCGAGGCTTTCAATGAAGACGGCGAATCGGTCATTGATGAAGTTGGCGAGTTAGTCATTACTGAACCGATGCCCTCAATGCCGATTTATTTCTGGAATGACCCCGACAAACAGCGTTACACCGATGCGTATTTTGAGATGTTTCCGACTATTTGGCGACATGGCGACTGGATTAAATTCACTCAGCGCGGAACGTGTATCATTTACGGACGCTCCGATGCCACCATTAATCGTCAGGGTATTCGTATGGGAACGAGCGAGATTTATATGGCGGTTGAGTCATTTGAGGCGATTATGGATAGTCTGATTATCGACCTTGAGTTGCTAGGGCGTGAGTCCTATATGCCGCTATTTGTGGTCTTACGGGAGGGGCATGACCTCACGGATGACTTGAAAGCCGCTATCAAGCAGAAATTACGCCAAGAAATATCACCACGTCATGTGCCGAATGACATCATCGCCATTGAGGAAGTGCCGTATACGCTCAGTGGCAAAAAGATGGAAGTCCCTATTCGCAAGATTTTATTGGGGCGCGATGTTACCAAAGCTGCGAATCGGGGCGCAATGCGAAACCCCACTTCGATTGATTTTTTCATTGATTTTGCGAAAACCTTGCCGCAATAAAACGAAAAGGCGAGAAATCGTATCTCGCCTTTTTTTCGATAAAACGCAAAATCATAATTGACTGAATTTAGTCCGATTCTTCTGTTGCCTCTTCTGTCGCTTCTGTATCATCTACTGCGGCATCACCAGCCATACAGTCATCGCCTAAGACAATATAGCGTGCCTCTATCCAGTTGAAAGTAATATTACTGACCGGATTCACTGTCCGATACCAGATAGTGCCATCTTCATCTGCCAATTCAACCAAACGAATCGGCGTTTCTGGCACTAAGGGTCCAACCATGAGCGATTGGTCGCTAGTCGGCTCACGGAAGCGCACATTGAGCCGTGATTCGTCTGAGGGGATAATTGTCGCTTCGCACGGTAAAGCATCAGCAATAACGCCATCAAATTCAATCACAGGAATTGCCGTTGGCTCTTCGGTTTCGACAACAGCTTCGGTTTCGGTGGCAACGGCTTCGGGTTCTTCAGTTTCGCTGGCATCCGAACCACAGGCTGCTAAAAAGAGTAGCAAGACCGTTAATCCAAGCAAGAGCCATTTATTGTGACGCAAAAAAGTTAGGTTATTCATGTTATTTTTCTCAAACCAATCCTGATTATCGGTAAAGGTTATTTAATTATGGTCTAATCTTGCCATTTGCACCACATCTTGGTCTAGCTTGATATACAATCTCTATAGTTGAGGAAAAATAATAGCGAGATTGAACCTTATGAAAATTCAGCATAAGCAACAGCGCCGCAAAATCCCATTCTGGAAACGTTGGTTATTCTGGGTAATTTTTGTGAGTAGCAGTTTATTGTCCGTCGTATTTATTGTTGTCACGGTGATGATGCCCTTCCTGTACGAGATTGAAGACCCGTCACGGGGGGTAATGGTCTATGCAATGGGCATGTCTATGGTGCTTGCCGTGATTTGTGCGGATTCTGCGCGACGGGTCTACCGCAAATTGCAGCCGCAATCATGACTAAGCTGAAACGCCTCATCCTCACAACAGGCTATTCGCCTCACCGCTTGAGATTGGTCTCATTGGATTGCTTCTAAACAGCCGATTACCCCTATCATCACAACGGTATCAATCACAGTCACGAAAATAGAGGATTACATGGCAAAAAACATCACGCCTGATGAACACCCTTTTCTCACAACACCACATCGGACACTGATTACACTCTCTGTACCCGTGCTATTGTCCTTAGTGGCAGAGCCATTGACAGGCTTGGTTGACACAGGATTCATCGCGCAATTGGGCATGACCGAATTGGCGGCATTGGGCGTTGCAACAACCGCCTTAAGCAGTGTTTTCTGGATTTTTAACTTTTTGAGCATTGGCGCACAAACAGGCGTCGCACAAAGTTTGGGCAAGCAACGGCACGACGAAGCGGTCAAAATTACGAGTCTGGCACTGATGATGGCTGCTGTCTTAAGTGGCGTGATGATGATTCTTGGTTTTCTCACTGCCCCACTTGTCGCACAATTACTCGGTGCTGAGGGCGCTGTATTAACGAATGCGACAGTGTATATCAATATACGGCTGATTGGTGCGCCTGCGATTTTGTTCACACTCGTGGGCTTTGGTGTGTTACGTGGGATGCAAGATATGAAGACTCCGATGCTGATTGCTGTTGTCATCAATGTGCTGAATATTGTATTGGATGCCCCTCTAATTTTTGGCTATGGTGTTATCCCAATGATGGGTGTGGCAGGAGCAGCATTAGCAACCGTCATCAGCCAATGGATAGGCGCACTTTGGATATTGTACGCGATTGGCAAACGTCTGGGATTTTCTCGCAATTTTCATTTTTCGGATGCGCTCGACCTCATTCAAATTGGGCGGGACTTATTCATGCGAAGTGGTTTGTTAATTCTATTCTTGATTTTGGCGACTCGTGTAGCGAATCAGATTAGCGTTGATGCCGGAGCTGCCCATCAAATCATCCGTCAAATCTGGTATTTTACGGCATTTGTCATGGAGGCTTTTGCGATGACTGCTCAGAGTCTTGTGGGCTATTTTATTGGCTCAGAGCGCGTTGAGACCGCCCGAAAAGCAGCAACTTATAGTATGTGGTGGAGTCTGGGGACGGGTATTGTCTTAGCCATTGCGATGTTGGCTGGAACGAATGGCGTAATTCAACTATTTTTACCAGAAGTGGATAGGAGTCTATTTATTCCAGCATGGATTGTCGCTGCCCTTGCCCAACCCCTAAATTCACTAGCTTTTGTCACCGATGGCATCCACTGGGGAACAAGTGATTATCGCTATCTGCGTAACGGCATGATAACAGCAACGCTCGCAGGTGGGATAGCACTTTTCTTGATTAATATAGGTGACAACAATGCTTTTGTGATGGTGTGGGTAGCAACAGGGTTATGGATTATCGTGCGTTCAATCTTTGGCATGATACGTATCTGGCCCGGTTTCGGTACGAGTCCTTTGCGACTCTGATTCTCCGTTCTCTACCTTATGCTTTTTCGTACTACTCAGCGAGATAGATTTTTCACATTATACCGCTCATTTTTAACGTAAAGGTGCAAAGAGTGAAAGGCGCAAAGGAGATTTTCATATCACTTCCTCGCTTTTGAATGTCATTATCACTTTTTCTATTTTTTCTTCGTGTCCTTCGCGTCTTCGCGGTGAATTCCCTATTGGTAAGCAGTTACCTTTCTTACATCATTTTTCTTGGCGATTACGCCAGTTATCTAATTTCTGTGCGAGGGTATCCGCATTTCGGTGGAAGTAGCGGTCAGTGATAGGCATCGCCCAGCCGAAAAAGCCAATTCCCAATAAGATTCCAGAGATGAGGCGCATCGTCGAATTGAATGAACCGAGTGCATCCCCAATATAAAACGAAGGACTAAAGGCATCTCCTGTGAGTGAGGCTAACCACGCATTGTCATAACGATAACCACTAATCACACTCGCGGAATCACTGTGCATATGGGTTGCGCCATCTATTATCAAAGGCAAAGCAAGCAAAACACCTAGCCACAACGGAAAATGCTTCCAGCGAAACTTGGCAAAGGCGATGAATGTCAGCAGCATTGAGCCATACATCGCTACTAATCTATCTGACCATGCTAATTTCCAACCAAATTCTGTTGAGCCACGAAACGCTTCTAGGGCATCGGTATCAGGCAAAAATTCATCTTGCAAATCAAAGGGCAGGTCATCGGGTGTGTACATCAATTTCTCGCCAAAGAGGAAAAATGAGCGATTGGCGTACTGATGCGACAGCAGACCGCCGTACACGCTATAAATCACATTGCCAACAGGCGTAAGACCTGTTTTCATGGCAATCGGCGCGATAATTGGCAGCGCATTAAATAGCACAAATAGCGACAACAGTATCGGAATCCAATTGCGAAAGGCACGCTCCATACGCATCACAAAACGCACATTTGAGGGGATGGTTTGCGACATCAACACTCCTAGCGAAATTTTTCTCTAGTGTACAGTATGTCGATATGATTACGTAGGTATCACAGAGGGAATGCGTCAGGAGAGGTGACAAAATATCGACTATGCTAAGAGAAATTCAGTAAATCAGACTTTTGTGTATTGTGGCGGATGGCATGTATGCCATCTATACAGAACCTTCTTGAACTGTAGGGACGAGATATATCTCGTCCGCGACTAAGCTACCCCTTGGATTCTTTGTGGCTTTGTGATGATTGCTCTTTTTCGGCGGATTCGATGGCGAGTTGTGCGAGATAATAGCGTTCATCGTTGCTGAGAGGGGCAGTTCGTAGCAATTCTGGGCGATTTTGCCATGTGCGCCGAATCGCTTGTCTGCGTCGCCATGTATCCACAGCGCCATGATTGCCACTCGTGAGGATTTGCGGCACGATCAATCCACGAAATTCTGCTGGACGGGTATAATGCGCCCCCTCTAACAAACCATCGGCATGACTATCACGGTCTGCGCCCCCTTCTGCACCGAGAACACCCGGAATTTGTCGAATCACGGCATCAATCACAACCATTGCCGCGAGTTCACCGCCTGTCAGCACATAATCGCCAATACTGATTTCTTCGTCTATCGCTAAGTCGCGGATACGCTCATCAAAGCCTTCATAATGTCCACAGACGAGAATCAGATGGTCTTGTGTCGAGAGTTCAACCGCTTTGGTATGATTGAAGACTCTGCCTTGTGGTGACATCAACAGCACCCGTGCCGTGCTATCGCCTTTGACAGCCTCAATCGCTCGCACGACAACATCGGCTTTTAGCACCATACCACCACCGCCGCCATAGGGTGTATCGTCTACTTGTCGATGCTTACTCTGTGAATAATCACGTATGTCATGAGTCTGCAAGTTAAGGATTTTCCTATCTTGAGCCTTCCACATCATACTTTCGTTCATTGTGTGTTCAATCATTGCTGGAAACAGCGTTAAAACATCAATCCGCATAGTATTTACTCAAAGCCTCGCACCTAAAACCTAAAACCTGATACCTGATACCTAGCACCTAATACCTAACTCAACAACCGATACATCTTGATAGGGTTTTTTCGCATAGGTACGATAAATAATTTGTCCATTAAAACTCAGCATATCACCCACACGGGCTAACATCGGCGGCTCTTCGATAAGACTGAGAACCTTATCACGCGATACCCAAGCAACTTCGGGCGTTTCAGAACTAGGTGTTAATTCGCCAGAAATATAATCGCCCAAAAAGGCAAAAATGACGATACCGTGTGTGATGTTGGTGTAAATTCCAGCCATCTGGGTAATGTGTGCTGTGATTCCGCTTTCTTCAAGTGTTTCACGCAATGCGCCCTCAATCGGGCTTTCCCCAATTTCGACCACGCCACCGGGAACTTCCCATCCGCGCCGAGAATGTGTCGTCACCATCAGAACATCGCCATTCTCACGGGTGACAAGGGTACACGCGGCTACAATGTGCTGCGGACGAATTTCGCTCATTTGAATACTCCTCAGTGTAGAAAAGACTCATCATAACGCTAATTTGGATTGAAAACAGGCTTTTTCTGTACTATTGTACAATCGGTGACTTCCCACCTGTCGGATGTGAAGGCATTATGACTATGGAAGAATGATAGATGAGTATGCCTAGCCGATACATTATGTAGAGTCAGAGAAGTTTTCAGGAAAAGCGTAACACAGAGAAACAGAGAAACAGAGGCGCAGAGCATAATTTTGAATAGGTTATTTGTAAGGGCATCCGCAGAAAAAATACAAAACCGTGCTTCACCGAACTTGCCTGATGCCTAAAACCTAATACCTGAAACCTACATGAAGGAAATGCTATGAAAATTCGACAAGTGACATTCAATAGTCCGAACATTGCCGCACAAAAGCATTTTTTCGAGAATAGTTTAGGGTTTTCACTGCTATCTGAGAACGAGGCAGCCATTACGATTCAAGCGGGAACATCACAATTAACATTTCTTCAAAGCAAAGACCATCACCCCTATCATTATGCTTTCGATATACCGCAAAATCAGTTTGCAGAAGCACGACAATGGTTAGTCGAACGAGTTGACATTCTCACAGATTATGCAGGAATATCTGAATTTCACTTTACAGATTGGAATGCCCATGCGCTCTATTTCAAAGATGCGGATGGCAATATTGCGGAGTTCATCGCTCGTCATAACCTTGAAACAGCACGAATGATGCCCTTTACTGGCAAGAGTATTATTCGTGTGAGTGAAGTCGGCATTGTTTCGCCGCATGTGATAGAGACTGTATCGGCATTGCGAAAACGTGCCTGTATTAAAGGATGGCGTGGCGCAGGCAGCGAGACATTTACAGCCGTAGGGGATGAAGAAGGCTTGCTGATTGTCGTCCGAGAAGGTCGTCCGTGGCGACCCACTCATGATGTATTTTCAATGATTACGCCTTTAGAAATCGTCATTGAAGGCGCAGAAAGTCTTGATATACCAAATTTGCCCTATCGGATTCTGGCAGCCGATAAATTTCCTGCTTAGAGGCGCAAAATATCCCTATAATTGCTATAATCACAAGCAGAATATTTCACAATGATGGGGAAGGTTATTCATGAAACGCTTCGTTCTGTTTATTTTCTTATTATTGAATGTCGGGATATTGCCGACTACAGCCCAAGAGACCTGTGATACTGCTGCTGCCAATGCGACTGTGATTCTTGATACGGCGTTAACACTGTTGCAAACGGGCAATGTTGACGGGGCAACAACACTGATTTCTACTGCTCGTGATAGTTTAGCAACCTGTACCGCTAGTGAGGCTGCTGCGACTCCAAGCATAGTAGAGCCAACAACTGAGCCGAGTGCTACAAGCGCGGCAACAGAGCCTGATGACACAGAAACAACCGGTAGTGGTGAATATACTGTCGTCAACCCAGAAGTCGATATTAATAGAAGCATCGCTTTTGTGCGCTTCGCTCATACATCTGTGGATGGTGGCTCAATTGATATCTATCGCGGACGCGACAGTCAGCCGATTGTTGCGAGACTTGATTTTGGCGAAGTCACAGACCTCATCCCTATTCCGGCAGGAGAATGGTTATTTACTGCCCGTCCGACAGGCACTGGCACAGGGGGCGATGTACTCTATCAAATGCGCTGGAATTATGTCTCAAACAGTAGTTGGGTGGTCACGGCGGCAGGAGTACGCGAGACATCAGCCTTTATTCTGGAACCCCTTTCTATTATTCGTAACAATTATCGTGATATGGCGCGAGTACGGGTCATCAACCTCGTTGCAGGTGCGCCGCGCATAACCGTCACAGCATTAGATGGCACGGTGCTTGGCAATGGCTTAGGTTGGGTTGATTTACGCGACAATATGATTGCACCGGGCGAATATATTCTGGATGCCCAAACAAGCGATGGACGGCTTTTGGTGACACCGCAACAATTCACCTTTGAGGCGAATATAACCTATACATTGATGGCTATGGGTGGTTTCAATGGCGTGCCGTTGCAATTTCTCGCCTTTGAAACACCGCAAGAACTTACGCGAGTACGCTTTATCAATAACCGTATTGATGTACTCGATATGCACTATCGACCCGGTAATGAATTGCTCATCAGCACATTCGACCCACAAACTGAAACCGATTGGTACGAATTTCCATCCGGTGCGGTGACATTTGTGGCTGTTGAACCCAATGCCGGGGCATTTGGGCGTGAATTAGCGGCACTGCCTTGGCAACTCCGTCCGGGGCGTGATATGACGATTGAAATTACGCAAAATGGAATGCAAGTTATTGATATTGCGCTGCACGGATACGAAGACTAGCGTATTTTAACGCCAACTATGGGTTTTCGGGCGCAAGATTTTTGCGCCCCTACTTGGCAATTTTTTGGTCAAATACTATCGTGTCGTCGAATTATCATCAAAAATACCTGTTGGATGACAGCCGAGTCCGTCACGGGTGGCAGTACGCTCTAATTGGACAAACGTATCATGAAAACCATTATCAGGTTCATAGAGGACAGCTTCAGCATAACCTTGTGCAACCAATTCTCGATTCACAAAGGTATCGCCGACATAGATGAAACGCAGTAAGCGGTCATAGCGGTCAGTGTTGCTACTATCGCGGACTAACGTAACTGTTTGACCATCAACCATGCGACGATTGGCTGCGGTTGCCTCGCTATAACACGGTTCATCACGCTCTGGCGTATTGACACCGACATAACGCACGCGCACAGTTTCTCCATTGAGATTGACATCAATCGTGTCACCATCAATCACTCGGACAACTTGTGCTGTTTCGCCACGAATATTGCCCCCTGATTCTTCGACACTTTGCATTAATTCCGTTTCACAGGCAGCCAGCAGTAGCACCATGACAGTCAATAGTAGCACTTGTTTTAGCATCAATGTTCCTTGATATTTTGTGGAGTCCGAAAAGTTTTTAGAATTCCGTCGTAAGGGCATAGCGCGCTATGCCCTTACAAAAACGAGATTTTATTTTTAATTATTTACCTATTCTTACTTTTTTGTTTAACAAACTATTACTTGACCAATTTAATTCTTGACGATTAGATTTGTGTTTTTCGGGCGCAATGCCTTGCGCCCCTAGACTTTGGCACATTAAAGTAGCCTACGGCGATATGTCGAGAGCTACTTTTCGTTATAAAGTGTTATAAAAAGACGAAGTGAGGGCTAAGAGCGTGCCGCACCATAGATAGCATTGGAC
>JAUZRW010000033.1 GCA_030950085.1 Anaerolineae bacterium | reverse complement strand
TATCGACATCGACTTCACCACGATAAAACAAATTGTCCACTTCGGCATACACTTCCACCACCTCACAACCGAAAAACCAGCGATAAGCATCAACTAAATGCACGGTATGATCCATCACTGCGCCGCCACCTGCCAGTGCTTTCTGTGCAAACCACGCTCGATGCTCACGCGGAATTTCACTATGATTGATACCATTAATCGCATAAACACGTCCTAAATCGCCTCTATCGAGTGCATTTTTGACTTGCTGCACGGATGATGAAAATCGTACTGGAAAAGCAGTCATGAACGTTACATTGTTAGCCTCGCAGACATCGCGCATCGCTCTGGCATCTTCTAAAGTCACTTCTATCGGTTTCTCACACAGAATAGGCACACCAGCACCAGCCGCCATTTCCACAAGTTCGCGGTGGCGTGCATTTTCCGAGCAGATGACAACACCATCTAGCCCCTCTTTCAGCAAGTCTTCATGCGAGGCATACCATTTTGTATTGAAAACGTCTGCAAAGTGTTTACCGCGCTCGGTATCCAAGTCAGAAAAACCGACAAATTCGACATCCGGCGTATTCCGCAAATTATTGATATAGGCTTCGGCATGTAAATGGGCAAAACTCATAATTGCCAGACGCATGATTAATCCTTTCCTGAAAGGGTGATAGGCTTACCAGTTTTAGCAGATTCAATTGCTGCCAAACCAATTTCTAAAGCAGCAACTGCATCATGTGCAGTTATAATTGGTTCCGTATTATTTTCTATCGCTTGGTAGAAATGGCGCAATTCTGTTGTGAAAGGGCTATCAATGCCTTCAGCAGTTGGTACAGCAACCTCATCAACATTAACTTCTGGTGGGTTTTCTAAGTGTGTATAAAGTGTCTCGGCATCATCAGACATCCATTCAATTAAACCCTCAGTCCCTGCAATATCCATAGATGTCCGGAAAAATCCCGGTGGATATGCCCAACCACCTTCGATATGTGCCATCGCCCCATTCTCAAAGCGCAATGTCACCAGCGCATAATCAACAGGAGCATCAGCTTGCTTACCACGAACAGACTTTGCAAAAACCCGTGTCACGTCACCACCCACCCAACGGGCATAATCATAATCGTGAATCATCAAATCAAGCATCATGCCACCCGAACGTTGCTCATCCACAAACCAATTATCGGTTGATTTGCGTGGCTGGTACCCTGCCCGTGATAAGCGGATGACACAGGGCTTGCCAATATTGCCAGCATCAATCGTATCTTTTGCAGCGCGGTATTGTGAGATGAAACGCACCACATGGGCAATGAAGAAACGAACATTTGCCTCCTCACAGGCTTTTATCATCGTAATCCCATCGGCTACGGTGAGCGCAATCGGTTTTTCGCAGATGACGTGCTTACCTGCTTGTGCCGCTTTGAGTGTCATCTCTTTGTGCAAATTCGTCGGAACACAAATATCGAGAATATCCACATCAGCAATCAGACTATCCAGTGATGAATAGGCTTTGATGCCATGTTCTTTGGCAAATGCTGTCGCAGATTCCGCACGATTGGCGACAACCCCCACCAACTCTGCACCGATATTGCGTAAATATTTCCATGAGGGACTATGTGCTTGTCCCATTGACCCCGTTCCGACAAGTCCTATTCGCATAAAATCTCTCTCTTTCAAATTTTTTGATAAATGTAAATTTTCGCTCGTTACTCAATAGTCAAATATACCCTATAGTATAGTCTATCTGAGAGCATCATTTTCTAAATGGCATAGTGCCAAAATTCTCAGGCTCTACATCAATAGGTATAACTGTCACATAATTTGGAAATTTAGAACTTTATTGTATGATAGGCACAAATTGTGCCGGAGCAGTCCATTGCCAGAACTTGAATCGTATCAAAATATTGCCGAGCCATTTTTACACCAACTATGCGACCTGTGCCAAGCAACAAGTATCTGGTTGATGAAGCATGATTTTAAGAAACGCATTGCAATTGTGGTTGGCGAATATATCAGCCAAGAAGCTAACGACATAGAAAAGATGAGCGACCTAGGTGAACCGTTCCCAGAAGGTTTCTCATCCGAAGTCTGGCGATGGTTACGCAGTGAAAATCCACAACCATACCAATTTCATATAGAAGGCAACGTAATAGAGACGCTTGATACGCTAGAATATATTGAAAACGATGTAAAATCAGTTTTGTGTCTTTCTATATGCCATAAGACAGAGCCTTGGGGATTTATTGAAATATGGGAAACACGCAGAAAGCAATCAATCTCAGCAGCAATCATTGAAGCTGCACAAGCTATTGTCCAAAACTTAGAAATTGCACTTCGTTCCCCTAAAGAGGAATAAAACACAATCTATAGCACGCATGATAGTAACCTTATCCAAAACTCTGGTTACTATAGAAGATGTCGGCATAACTCCTATATCCCTACCTATCCAATCGTTTGACGGTTTTCTAGCAGATTGTTATCGTAGAGACCCTGACTTCAAGATAAATCGGAGTGCATCACATGACAATCCTCACTACTGAACAAATAGAAGCCTTGAAAGCCATTGATACGCCGACAATCTGTAATGCGATTGAAACATTCAAAGTGCGTGGACGCATTGAAGGTTTTTTCGGCATGGATATTAAATGCCTGTTTCCTGAAATGGGGTCAATGGTCGGCTATGCAGTCACCGTGAAAGTCGATTCAACAACACCCAATATCCCACGCGATAATGACGTATGGAAACAATGGGTTTTAGCGATGGATGCTGCACCAAAACCGATTGTGCTAGTCTTCCAAGATGTGGGTCCAGAATTGCGTAAATCAGCCCATAGTGGAGAGGTGATGTGTACACTCGCGGCGCGTCTCGGCTGCGTCGGACTCGTGACAGATGGCGGTGTGCGTGATGTGAATGAAGTGCGCGAAATGGGCTTTCAATACTTTGCTGCCGGAACAGTCGCTTCTCATGGCAATCCGCGCTTATTAGAAGTCAATGTACCTGTGACACTAGATGGCGTGACAGTCAATCGTGGTGATTTGCTACATGGCGATATCAACGGGCTAACGACGATTCCGCTTGAGATTGCCGCCCAAATCTCGGCAGAGGTTGAGCAGGTTCGTAATAAAGAACAACCTCTCATCAACTACATGAAAAGCGACAACTTCACTGTTGAAGGCTTATTAAAGCGACTTTTCGAGCATTAAAGGCAAATTCAGTAAATCACAGTTTTGTGTTTTACGGCGGACAGCATATATGATTGTGTTGTAACCAAAAATATGAATAAGGTATCTATTCAGCAAAAGCCATGCCCACTAAAAGGGGCAAAAAAGCAGGTCAGAGCGCCTTTTAGTGCGCTTGCTGCAACAAAGGTTTGCCAAATGCTTTAGCTTTTGGGGGCAGGATGCTATCAATTTCAAATGTGCATAACTTCAGGTGCTAATTGAACCAGAAATCAAAGTCATCCGCTACTCACTTTTATAGATGCTATTCTCTTGGACACGCGAGTCTTCAAATATAGTTACATTAGGCAGACGAGATACCCCTAGACCTAGCACATATTTACCTGAATGAAATTGTGCATCGTTCAAGTAGCTGAGACCACCAGCATACAATGGACTGCCACCGTGTTGAGTCGCATCTTGTTCATCAAGGAAAGCCACATCAAAACCGTCTTCTTTGAGTAGTCGGTAATCCTCTGCATAATTCGCCAACTGCGTCTCCCAGCCGGGCAGGTCGCGGCGAGCCAAATAGGTGAAACCCTCAATCTGATAATCACAGTCAAATTCAAATTCTGACATCTCAGCGCGTAACAAGCGATGATTTTCCAAGCCCAGTTGCCAGATTGATTGGGCAGTAGAACGCGAAAAATGACGGACACAATCCGCATAACCGAGCGCCCCACCATGATTGATGCTTCCCTGATTCCGAGATGAAGCACCGTCGCCGATGCGTCCGCCCTCCAAAATGATGCTTTTGATACCATAACGTGACAAAGAACGCGCGATTTTAAGTCCGCAAATCCCACCGCCAATCACCACGGCTTCAACTGTTTTATCTGTTTCCAATCGTGAAAATGTAGGGCGTTCAAGATCCAACCAATAAGGTAGCCCAAATTGTTCCTCAGCCATATTACCTCCCTTAATTAAAGGTATCCTACTGTGAGCGCGATTGATATTCCCCTATCATTGCACCGACAATTTCGCCATTATCAAATATCCGATTTCCACGCACGAAAGTTGTTTTGACACGTCCAGTCACGTCAATGCCTTCAAAGGGCGTATATCCCTGTGTCGAAAAAGACTCTTCAGCACGAATCGTCCAATTTTCATCGGGGTCAAGCAACACGAGGTCAGCATCAAAGCCCTCTGCAATATCGCCCTTGTTGGATAAGCCAAAACGCTGCGCTGCGTTCCATGAGACCAGTTCTGCCACACGCTTAGGACTGAGACCGCGTTTTGTGCCTTCGCTAAAAATGCCCGGTAGCAAATATTCTGTGCCACCAAAACCCGCTTTTGCATTCCAAATAGCATCAGGGTCATTCGGGTCAACTTTAATATCTTTCGGACAATTCGCATGGTCAGTCATCAGCCATTCAACTGTACCATCCAACACTTTTTCCCACAAATATTCACGATGTTCTGGTGGACGAATCGGCGGATTGACTTTGGCATACGCTCCCATATGACAAGTCGTATCCAGTAATAAATGACCAGCAGTGACTTCAATCCCAAATTTGATATGTGGATACATTTCACGCGCTATCAGAGTCGCTTCCATTGCCTCGCGTGATGTAATATGCAAGATGTTCACTTGCCTTAATCTAGCAGCATGAGCCATCGCGCCCACCATTTGTATCGCAATCGCTTCACTATGCGGCGGACGAGCAGCACTATAAGCCTCTAAACCTTGTAGCTTGCCCTCACGACGAATCTGCGTTTCATAGGCACGTAAAATTTCGGGTGTTTCACAATGCCAACTGACTTGTATCAAATCTGCCAAGTTAGGATACTTCTCTTGTAATCGCGCTGCCTCTCGACAGATAAAATCAAAATGCGCGATATCATAATGGTCGCCTTCGTTCAACATCAGCCATTTCGATTGGGTATCCGACTTGCCATGTAAGCCATGAATCCCGTAAAACATGAATACTTCCCCATAATTCGGTGCGCCACATTCCGTCAATAGAAATTCCATCTCGCCACGTTGTTCCCCTGTGATGGGCGATACATGAAAGGCAAAATCGACATAATAACGCCCCTCACTTTCTTTCATCAGTGCTGTCCAAAAATCACGCAGCGAACCGCCCATATTGAGATACAAACTACCGGTTCGCACATACGGAATCAACACGGTTACGCCGCCCGATGCCGCCGCAGCCGATTCCGTTGGCGCATCATCATGGGCAGGGACATAGATTCCAACATGCGTATGGGGGTCAATCGCACCGGGAAAGCCGAGTAAGCCCTGACCATCATAAATATCAGACGCTTCTGATTCCGCGATGTTGGGGGCGATTTGGGCAAACTTGCCATCCTTAATCGCTACATCCATTGTTTCAATGCTATCAGTATTCGGGCGCACAACACGCACATTTTTGACTAATAAATCATAATTTTGGCTCATGAATAGAATCCCTTCCTGTTCTATCTCTAAAATTAAGCATTAATGTTGCTCACCGCACGCATATGATTAATATGATATTCAAAGCGGTCTCCACGATAGACCCCCTCAAATAATTCAACGGGACTATCATCCGGTGTATAAACGATACGCCGCACTCTTAGTAAAGCCGCCCCAACTTCAACATTGAGGTATACAGCAATTTTTGGATTGGCTTCAATCGCTTCAAGTGTGCGATTGGCAATACAATTGGCGAGTACAGTCAAATGACGTAAATAGCGTAATGACCCACCTTCTGTGAAAGAAGCTTCGTCTATTGCGCTGGCATAAGCAGGTGAAACATACGCCATATGATGCCCTATCGCTTCGTCATTCTCTAAACGCAATCGCTCTAAGCAGAATACTTTTTGCACACTTGGCAACTTGAGGCGTGTCGTAATCGCACTATCCGCCGCAACCCAATCCGCCAAGAGAACTTTCCAGCCCGGCGTTAAGCCCTGCTTAGACATATTGTCTGCTAAATTGGGATATTGCTCTGCACTGTGGCTCACTTTCGGCTTGGTGACAAATGTTCCCCTGCCTCGATGCCGTGTGATTTTGCCTTCATCTTCCAATTCACTCAATGCCTGACGCACAGTTGTCCGACTGACTTGATAGGTTTCTTGGATTTGTTGCTCTGTCGGGAAAATATCACCCGGTTTCAATTCACTACTATCAATTTTTGCCAACAATACACGCTTGAGTTGGTAGTACAGTGGCAAAGGTGACTTGCGGTCTATCATGGTAAGAATCCGTTCAAAGTATAAAGTCTCTTTGTAATGACTATATCCTATTTGCGATACAAATACCAGAAACCGTTGTCAATCCATGTCATCAATGATATCCCACGCGATAAATCGAAATATTGGCTTTGTATCTTAAATGTGTTATAGTTATGACAATAGGGTGTTTTTAGAATACAATATCCCAGTCAAAAATCAAATAGAGGAGGCATTATTGCATAAAAAATAATTATTCTCTCCGAAAACAGACCATAACTACTATATTTCTATCACAAGGAGACTTATTTCATGAGTAAAATTCTACGTATTGTTGGCTTGATGGCATTGTTAATGATGTCATTTGGAGTCATGGTTACAACAGCACAAGACGATATGATGGTCGTCAGAATCGGCGGTATTCATCCCCTGACGGGCTTCCTCGCTAATGACGGGCTAGGCATGGATCAAGCGATTCAGATGGCAGTCGATGAAATTAATGAAATGGGCTTAGTTCCCGGTATCACCCTTGAATACGTGAGTGCCGATTCGACAGGAGCAGCCGATGTGGGGCAACAAGAAGCCGAACGTCTGATTACCGAAGAAGGCATATCGGTCATCATTGGTACATTTCAATCGGCAGTAACAGGTAATGTTGCTACAGTCGCTGCCCGTGAAGGCGTGCCACTTATTATTGATGTTGCCGCAGCTTCGGACATTACCGAACGTGGACGTGATGCCGATGGCAACCAGTGGACATTCCGTATCCAACCCAATGCTGATGTTATGGGAACATTTGCGGCGCAATATGCTGTAGCCATGACCAGTGCTGGCGGTGGTGAACTTGGAAGTGTCGCCTATCTACATGAAGGCGTTACAGACTACGGACGCAGTGTTTACGGTGCATTTGAAGCCGAAGCTGCCAATATAGGCTTAGACATTGTAGAAACTGTGGGCTATGAATTTGGTGCAGATTACACCACCGATGTTACGATTGTTGGTGCATCCGCCCCCGATGCTGTCATGGTTACGGGCTATTATGGTGATGGCTTGACAATTGCCCAGAATATGGAAGCAATTGCCCTTGATGTACCCTTTGTCATGGGTGTTGCACAAGGCACATACGACCAAGACCAATTTGTTGCCGATGCTGGTTCGCTGGCAGAATGTTTCTTCAATAGCAATTATCGCTGGGATAATCTGAATCCTCATGCACTCGCTGTTCGCGCCCGTTATGCCGAACGTTTTGGTGAAGGTATGACCTCTGCGGATGTTCTCGCATGGCAAGCAACTTATATCGCTGCTGATGCCATCCGTCGTGCTGGCTCTGGTGATACTGCCGCTATCCAAGCAGCCCTGCTAGAAACTGACTATGAATATCATATTATGCCCTATGATGGGTCGATTACATTTGTCGATGGCGAAACACCTAATGCCATCCCCGTTGTGATGCAAGTTCAAGATGGCGCAGTTAAGCAAGTTTGGCCTCCAGAAATCGCCGAATCTGAACCGCGCTTCTGTACATCATGGGGTGGCTAATCTGAACATTCGTTGGCTAGACCGTATTTACGAGAGTCAGGTTATGTAGGTTAAGAATTAAAACATATAAGCTGTAGGGGCGTACCGCGTGTGCGCCCGTTGTAGCCAATTACTTAATCTGCATTTCCCAATCGCCCTATCAAATTTGCGGAGATGTTATAGTGGAATGGAAGCAATATCGTGGGTCGCTAATCGGTGGCTTAGTGGTTATCAGCCTGTTTGCGATTTTGATATATAACAATGTGGATTGGCGTGCCTGCCTTGAACCGGAAGCCGAAGGATTTGTCCTAAGCTGTGTCGCAGAAAATACATCAGCTTGGTATGCTCGTTATGGCGTGGTCATGCGACAAGCAACTGTCAGCGGCTTACTGATTGGTGGTGTTTATGGCTTAGTCGCGCTCGGCTTAACAATGATTTTTGGCGTGCTAGAAATCATCAACTTCGCGCATGGGGCATTGATGACTGTGGGCTTATACATCACCTTTATCTTATTTGATACTTTTGGCATTGACCCCTACTTAGGTTTATTTATCACTGTGCCGCTATTATTTTTTATCGGTCTCATCGTCTATCGAGTCGTGATTCACCCCGCCCGTGATGCCCCCCATCATAATCAATTATTACTCACACTCGGTCTCACGCTGCTGATTGAAAATCTGCTATTGATGGTCTTCACAGCGACTCCGCGTGCTATTCGTCTTGACTATGGGCGCGGCGAAACGAATATTTTGGGCTTATTCGTGATGCAATTTCCGATTCGCATTTGGCGGGCTGTGATTACCTTCGATAAATTGCTGGCATTTCTCGGCGCATTGGTCGTGACCGCTATTCTTTACACGATTATTCAAAAAACTGACCTCGGCAAAGCGATTCGTGCCACTGCCCAAGAACGCGATGGCGCGGCACTGGTTGGCATCAATACTGACTGGATTAACATGATAACCTTTGGCATCGGTACAGCTTGTGTCGGCGCAGCAGCAGCACTCGTCCTACCCTTTCGTCCGGCAGACCCCACGGCAGGCAATCTCTTCAATATTACTGCCTTTATCATTGTCGTTTTGGGCGGGATGGGCAATGCGATTGGGGCATTACTCGGTGGCTTGATTATCGGACTCACACAAGAACTAACGGGGATTTTCTTTCCCGGCTCACCAGATTTAATCGGCGTTTTTGTGATTTTCATTCTTGTGCTACTTTTCCGTCCACAGGGATTGTTAGGACAAGCAGCATGACCATCTCACGCGATTATCAAATTTTAGCTGGACTTACACTTGTTTTTGCAATATTGCCCCTGTTTGCCAATCAATTCCAACTGACGCTATTGATTACCCTGCTCTACTGGGCTTATCTGGGAACAGCATGGAATATCATGGGCGGCTACGCGGGACAATTTTCTTTCGGACACTCGGCATTTTTCGGCATCGGGGCGTATACGTCAACTGTCCTCTTTTTGAACTACGGCATTTCGCCATGGCTAGGGATGTTCGTTGGTGCAGGGTTCGCGGCTCTCTTTGGCGCAGCGATGGGCTTCTTGACCTTTCGTTTTGGTGTGAAGGGACACTTTTTTGCCTTAGCCACATTTGCCTTTGCCGAAATGTCGCGCTTGATTGCCCAAGATTCGGACTTTATCAACTCTACAATCGGTCTCACAATGCCTATTATTGGTGGTGATTCGTGGTCTCAGATGATTTTTGAAGATACCAAACTGTACTACTATATTGTCATTCTCGGCATGTTAATCGTGGCGACAATGATTAGTATCTGGATTTATCGCAATAAACTCGGCTATTACTTACTGGCAATCCGAGAAGATGAAGATGCTGCGGCAGCCTTGGGTGTGGATACCTTGCGCTATAAAATCATTGCTGTCGCTATCAGTGCGGCTATCACAGCAATAGGCGGCTCATTCTTTGCACAACGCTTTGGCTTCATTGACCCTGCCCTTGTTTTCGGCGTGTCTATTTCGATTGCGGTACTGTTACGCCCCATATTTGGGGGTTCAGGCGCAATTTGGGGACCGCTTGTTGGGGCTATTTTCCTGACACCCATGGAAGAATTCACTAAGATTTTTGTGCGAAATCCGCCAGAATTTCTCAGTTTCATGAAAGGACGCGCCGGCTTCGATGTGCTGCTCTTTGGTGTGATTATAATTATCGTCGTCATTTATATGCCAGACGGATTAGTCGGTTCAATCCCCCAGTGGCTAGAGCGGCTTCGGCGGCGCTTACGCGGACAATCCCAAAGTGCTACACAGGAGGCAGCTAGATGACCTTACTCACCATAGACCATCTCACCAAACGCTTTGGCGGTTTAATTGCTGTTGATGATGTGTCATTTGAAATTGAACAAGGCGAGGTCTTAGGTCTCATTGGACCCAATGGTGCTGGGAAAACAACCCTTTTCAATAGTGTTGCCGGAACATATATACCCGAAGAAGGACAAGTCATATTTAACGGAGCAGCGATTACAGGTCTTGCGGCGCATGATGTTTGTCAACTTGGATTGGTGCGGACATTCCAAATTGTGAAGCCCTTCGCGGCTCTCAATGTGCTTGACAACGTAAAAGTTGGCGCTTATTTGCGAAACAATAATTCACAAATTACAGAGTCTAAAGCGCGTGACATTGTGGACTTTGTAGGCTTAGGCGATTTAGCGCATCAACCAGCAAAGAACCTGACCACTGCCGGACGCAAGCGATTAGAACTCGCTCGTGCTTTGGCAACAGAACCAAAACTCATGTTGCTAGATGAAGTGATGGCAGGTTTGACTCCTACAGAAAGCCAGCAAATTGTCACAGTCATTGAGCAGATAAAAGAAGAATATCACTTGACTTTGCTGGTCATTGAACACGTTATGCAAGCCATCATGTCCCTTTCTGACCGTATCGCGGTATTGCATCATGGACAATTGATTGCTATCGACACACCACAAGCAATTGCGGCAGATAAAGCAGTCATTGAGGCGTATTTAGGAAAGGAATTTCAATTTGCTGACAATTGAAAATCTTGAAGCGGGTTATGGTGA
Organism: Anaerolineae bacterium; assembly: GCA_030950085.1. Taxonomy (GTDB): domain Bacteria; phylum Chloroflexota; class Anaerolineae; order Aggregatilineales; family Phototrophicaceae; genus JAUZRW01. The sequence continues at coordinate 35,090 of JAUZRW010000033.1, read as the reverse complement.
TGTGAAGGTGCTATTTGGTGTCTCGCTAGAGATACAAGCAGGCGAAATTGTTGCCCTCATTGGCGCGAATGGCGCTGGCAAGACAACAACAATCAAAACACTGTCCGGTCTATTGCGTGCGCGAAGTGGACGGATTATTTATGACGGGCAAGATATCACCCATTGGCAATCACATAAAATCGTTGCGGCTGGCTTGATTCAAGTAGCAGAGGGACGCAAATTATTCCCACGCCTCAGTGTCTTAGAGAATCTTGAACTTGGTAGTTTCCTGAGAAAGTTACGTGCTAACCGTGCGAAAAATCTTAAGCATGTCTATAGTTTGTTTCCGCGCCTTGCCGAACGTAAAAACCAAATTGCGGGTACACTGAGCGGTGGTGAACAACAAATGCTGGCAATCGGGCGTGCCTTGATGAGTGAGCCTAAGTTATTGATGCTCGATGAACCTTCGCTTGGACTTGCCCCGATGCTGGTTCAAGATATCTTCAATGTCGTGCAAGGGATTAACGATGATGGCACGACGATTCTGATTGTAGAGCAAAATGCTGTCCAAACTTTACGCATGGCACAACGCGGTTATGTGATGGAACATGGCAAGATTACGTTGTCTGGCACAGGCGACGAATTGCTCCATGATGACCGTATCCGCACCGCCTATCTTGGCTTATAGAGAGGTGACTTCATGCCAAGTTTTAAGACATCTGACCTGACGAAAAAACAGTCTTATAATCTGATAACAGGTGCGATTGTACCGCGCCCGATTGCATGGGTCAGTACCATCAGCGAAAGTGGCTTACTTAACTTAGCCCCGTTTAGCTTTTTTAATGGTATCGCTGTCATGCCGCCCACACTTGGATTTACAGTAGCCTACGCCGATGACGATAGAGGATACAAAGACACCTATCGCAACCTCATGGCGAATCGGGAGTGTGTCGTCAATATGGTAACGGATACTGTCGCCCATGCGATGAATATCACGGCAAAAGGTTTCGCGCCCGATGTGGATGAATTTGAGGAAGCCGCATTAATCCCCATAGAATCCGAACTTGTGCAGCCGCCGCGTGTGAAAGAGAGCCTCATTCAGTTTGAATGTACACTCAATCAGGTTGTCACACTCAAGAACGAAGTCGGTCACAGCGATTTGATGCTCTGTAACATCCTCATGATTCATGTTGATGAGGCTATTTATTTGGGCGATTACAAAATTGACCAAACAGCCTACCCTGTTATCGGACGCATGGGTGGTAGCCATTATACACAGACCAATGATTTGTTTGATATGACCCGTTATCACAAAATAGACAACACAACGGAGTTATAAAATGTCTGCTATAGAAATCGTCCAAACATTTTTACGCACAATGGAAAATCGTGACCTTGATACTGCCCAAGCCATGATGACCGACGATGCCATTATCATCTTTCCCGGCGGCAAACAATATGCCACTCAACACGACATGGTTGCTAGTGCCAAAGGACGTTATCAATGGGTCAAGAAAACATTTGACCATATCGACCACTTGCGCCGTGATGATGACACAGAAGTTGTTACGATTATGGGGACACTGTATGGCGTGAATAATCAGGGTGTTGCTTTTGAGGGCATCCGCTATATAGACCGTTTTGTCCTACGGAATGGCAAAATTACCGAACAGCATGTCTGGAATGACCTTGCGGAAACAGGGGTTTTGTAACCTATCGTTTATTTTGGCGACTTGGCGGTTTGGCGGTTCATTTTCAGTGTTTGTAGTTCTTAGGCATAATCCCCATTGTCTGTAACAACTTGTTTCTTCTCAAACTCTTGGATTTCTTCTTCGCCATAGCCCAATTCAAGTAGCAAGTCGTGAGTATGTTCTCCGATGCGTGGCGCTTGCATCCGTAAAGTCAATTCATAACCTTCCAATACGATGGGTAATTTGGGCAATTTTGTTGTCCGACCATCTAGCAAATTGACCGTCAGTAAACTATTGCCCTCATTCAATTGCGGGTCATCAAACAAATCTTCTGGGCGTGCAATCGGCGCAAACGGAATCAACGCCTCATCACATTTGGCGATAATCTCTGCCTTAGACATCGTTTTGAAAAAGCGTTCTAATTCCGGATGTAACCAGTCTCGCGCATCCACACGCAGATTATTGCTGGATAAATCGTCGCGTGCCAGTAAATCTCCCCGTTCAAAGACCTCACAGAAGCGTTTCCAATGCTTATCGCTGGTAATTCCGACAAAAACTTGCGACTCGTCGGCTGTATCAAAAACACGATAAATTGCCCATGCCGGAGTACGGGCAGACATCGGCGGCACTTCAACCTGTGAGACTGCCCCATAAGCCATATGCTGTCCCATGATAAAAGCCGCCGTCTCATACAAGCCATTTTTGACCAACTTGCCCTGTCTGCTAGTCTGTCGCTCCATGAGTGCCACTAAAACAGCCATCGCGCCATATGTTCCACCCATAATATCAACAATGGATGCCCCAGCCCGTAGCGGTTGTCCGGGTGGACCTGTCATATACGCCAAGCCTGACATCATCTGCACAACTTCATCCAAGGCTGGACGGTTTTCATAGGGACCCGCCATAAAACCCTTAAGCGAACAATAGATTAAGCGTGGGTAATCAGCTTTCAATGCCGCATAACCCAATCCGAGTCTATCCATCGTACCGGGTCCGAAATTTTCAATTAGCACATCGGCAGTAGCAAGCAATTTATGAACAATCGCTAATCCATCAACGCTCTTCAAATCGACTGCAATGCTCTTTTTATTACGATTAAAATAAGTGAAATAGCCTGTACCAAAGCCTTTTAAGCGCCTAGTCGGGTCGCCGTCCGGTGTGCGTTCGATACGAATAACATCCGCCCCTAAATCGGCTAAGACCAACCCGGCACAAGGTCCCATCACTGCATGGGTAAATTCCAGCACACGGATACCACTTAACGGGAGTTGACTATCTGTATCCAAAGTTTAGACTCCCTTGTATGTGCCATGTTGCTTGAGATAATTCACTAAGCCACCTTCGTTAAGAATGTCTATCATCACTTGTGGCATTTGCCTTGCTTGATACGTTTCATGGGCCGCAAGATTCGTGACCGCGCCAGTTTTGAGGTCAATTTCTAGCTGCTGTCCATTTTCAATCGTATGGTTAGCAATTTCGACAACAGGCAAGCCAATATTAATCGCATTCCGATAGAAAATTCGTGCAAAAGACCGCGCCACAACAACAGAAATTCCGGCGGCTTGGATAGCAATCGGGGCTTGTTCTCGTGATGAACCTGTACCAAAGTTTTCTCCGGCAACCAATATATCGCCGGACTGCACACGATGACGAAATTCGGGGTCAAGGTCTTCCAGAACATGCGCCGCTAACTGACTCATATCTAGTGTTTTGGTATATTTACCGGGGATAATACGGTCAGTATCAATATTATCGCCATAAACATGTGTCTTGCCTACCAGCATTAAAGTATCTCCCAATCAGTGTTGCCATTAAGAATATCAGCAGGATTGGTAATTTCACCCGTCAACGCCGAAGCCGCAACAACTGCCGGTGAACTCAAGTAGATTTCAGCATTCGGATTACCCATTCGCCCTTGAAAATTACGATTGGTGCTAGAGATAATCACTTCGCCATCAGCCGGAATACCGCCCAAAGTACCGACACAGGGACCACACCCAGCATTGAGAAACGTCGCTCCGGCATCCGATAAGATTTGAATTGTGCCATCGGCTAATGCTGCATTAAATATTTTGCGAGAAGCGGGCGCAACCAACAAACGCACCGTCCGCGCAATCTTTTTCCCTTTGAGTACACGGGCTGCCATCTGCAAATCTTCTAAGCGAGCATTTGTACATGAGCCGATAAATGCCTGTTGAATTTTCTTGCCTTGTGAAACGTCAATATCGGAAACGTGACTCGGCAAATGAGGACGGGCAACTTGCGGCTTTAATTGTGATACATCAAAGGTCTGCGAAATGGCGTATTTGGCATCATCATCAGGATACGTCGCTTCCCAATCATACCATAATTCAAGATTTGTCGGGTCTACTAAGCCCGTTTTTGCGCCCATCTCTGCCACCATATTGGCTAAGACCATCCGACTCGCTAACGTGAAATCGCGGATAGCCTCGCCTGTAAATTCTACCGCCATATAGGTTGCACCAGCAATGCCGATTTGCCCGACAAGAAAGAGAATCATGTCTTTCGCTGTCAGACCTTTAGGTAATTGACCCACTAATTCAATGCGAATCGTCTCCGGTACTTTAAGCCACGTTTTACCTGTCAGCATCACAGCCGCAAGATCAGTCGAGCCGACTCCCGCAGCAAAGGCATTCAAACCACCATAGGTCGGCGAATGACTATCCGCACCCAGAAATAAATCACCGGGCTTAACATGCCCATTTTCAACCATCAATTGATGACAAATACCCTCCCCTACATCATAAAAGTGACAGCCGCTCTCGTTCGCAAAATCGCGTAACATTTGGTGCAGATTACTAATGCGCTCATTCGGTGCAGGTGTCGCATGGTCAAGAATCAGTGACACCCGTTCTGCATCCCACAAATCTATGCCGCCCATATCCCGAAATGCCTTAATCGTAAATGGACCCGTAGCATCTGTCGCCATCACACCATCGACATCAACAATCGCTAAGTCACCGGCACGCACACTCGATGCGGCATGTTTTGAAATTATTTTCTCGACAGTCGTTTGTCCCATATTATTGTCCAAGCAGTTGATACATTTTACCGGGCAATTCTTGACCGATAATCGTCTGCAATGTCCGCGACACTTGAGCCACTTTTGCGATGTCAATCCCTGTTTCGTAGCCCATATCATGTAACATATTCACGGTGTCCTCAGTCGCAATGTTGCCGAGTGCCTCAGGAATGAAGTTACACCCTCCCATACCGCCAAATGCCGTATCAAAGCGCGTACAGCCTGTTTCAATAGCAGCCACAACATTAGCTAATCCCATGCCGCGTGTATCATGCAAATGTAAAATAAGAGGCGTTTCTCCTATGAGTGGCTTAATTGCATGAAGCATCGTTTTGATTTGGCGCGGATTCGCCATCCCCGTTGAATCGGCTAGAGCGAGCGAATCAATGCCTAAATCAAGCTGCGATTTGACAATATCTAAGACAATTTCTTGTGTCACATCTGCTTCATAATAACCAAAAGCACACTGAACGCCTGCCCGAACAGACAGTCCTAGCTCACGCGCCTTTTTGACCATCGCGGCAAAACCATCTAATGCCTCTCTCAGACTTTGATTGGCATTTTTACGACTATGACTATCACTCGCAGAAAGCGACATATCCACATGGCGCAATCCAGCATCATAAGCGCGTTCCAGCCCTTTCATATTGAGAACCAAGCCGCTATAGATAATGCCCTCTTTTTTCTCAATCCCAAGACAGACTGCCTCAGCATCCGCCATTTGCGGCACAGTTTTAGGATGTACAAAGGAAGTGACTTGTAGCGCCCGAATCCCAGCGTCGACAAGTTGGTGAATCATAGTGATTTTATCGCTTGTCGCAATTGGCGTTTTTTCCCGTTGCAGACCATCTCGTAGCCCGACTTCAATGATTTCTATTGTCTTGAACAAAATGCGCCTCTCCATCGCGTCAAGAATGATATCTATAATTGTCATGATGATAACACATTTAAGATACAAATTCAAAGCATTCTCGCTCATCAAGATGCAGTCAGCACAAAGTCAAGCTATAATAAATGTCGTTCATATTCGTTGAAGGAGTGCTGTTCATGACCGATTATGCTAAATTAGCTCGCCTTTATGCGCCAGTCTTTGCCCAAAAAGTCCATGAAGAGTGGCCAGCTGCTGACCAAATTGCCCCTATTGACCTTGCAGGAAGCCTCAAAACAGTATTTGATAATCCGGAATTCCTTGCCAATAAAGACCCAAACTGGGTGATTCCTAATCCGAAAGTTTATTATAGTGTCTGCGAAACCACGACCCATTATTTTCTGATTTATGCTGTTTATCATCCGCTTGATTGGTGGAAACGTGTTAAAGCAGGTTATTTTGAAGACCCCTATAACTGGATTCGGCGCAAACTAGACCAGCACGTCCATGATATGGAAGGCTTGCTGATGGTACTATCCAAAGAGCGACAAAAAGAGGGCGCAGCGCCGCGTGTCGATGCTATCATCACAGTGAGCCATTTTGATTTCTACCTCTACGCACGACCCCAATTCTGGGATAAGAAGCACAATATTTGGCAAGATGTTTATCCCGATAACCGCCGCGTGGTCAATTTTCGAGAAAGTGTAGATGGACGAATCGAATTTGATACAGAGGCAAAACGGGTCAAAGTATTTGTAGAAGCTAAAGGACACGGTATTCGCGGTGATAAAAAAGGGTGGAATGCGGGCAAGCAAATTTGGTGGTACAACCCCATTGGTGTGAAAACATTAGTTGACCCCCATAATGAAGAATTGCTTGTACCGACTGCTGACACCGTATTCGGTAAAGGTAAACCGGCACACGTTCGCGCCTATTACGAATTAGACGATATATGCGCTCCCGATGGTTTGTGGGATTCACGGCTTGATAAGGATATCTTCATGCAGCGCGATGATGGGCAATGGGCATTTGTTGGCAAAGGCTGGCTGACAAAATCACGCGGACAAGCACGGCGACTACCCGGTGCCGCAAATCCGCCTTGGTCATGGAATGATAATAATGACCCTAGCCCGATGGGTGAAATTGCGACTGACCCAGCACGGTTTATCATCCGCTATGGGCAAGGTTGGGGACCCGTCAGCACGCAATATATTTATAACCCATACCACAATATCGGTGTCGAATAATCTGAGAACTTACGTTAAAAGCAGTCTCATTGGATTTGATGCAATTGCCTTGATAGTACCAATGACTGGCAAAATAAGACAATTTGTTGTTTAATTGCTTCGTTTGTATTTAACAGGGATTCTCATATCATTTAGGAGACTGCAATGCCCATTAACCAAGATGATTTCCGCGATATCTTGCGTCATTTTCCAGCAGGTGTAACGCTAGTTACTGTCAAGGCTGGAGAAGAAACTCACGGCTTGACGGTCTCTGCATTTGTGTCTGTATCCCCTACCCCACCCTTAATTTGTGTCATCATTGACCACAAAGGGCGTGGACACGAATTGTTTGAACAGAGCGATGCGGTGTTTGCTGTCAATATCTTGCGAGAAGGTCAAGAAGAGCTATCGAATCGTTTCGCTTTTTCCAAAGAAGACCGTTTTGCAGTCGGCAATTGGGGAACGGCGGTGACAGGTGCGCCGGTGCTAGAAGATGCGCTAGCATGGCTTGATTGCACGGTTTACAGTCGCCATACAGCCGGCACACATACCATTTATATCGGCGAGGTACAGGCAAGCAAAGTCATTGAGCCCGATTACAAGCCGCTTGTCTATTGGAATCGTGGCTATCGAACGATTTCTGGTGAATAACTTAGCTGCATGAGACATGGGAAATTTTTACTTAATTTGAGTGTTGGCAAATCCACTCCGACTTAGCATATCTGTAGCTTTTTCCCAATCACGAAATTGGAGAAACTTGGCGCGAGATATAGAAAATGCCATCAGTGTGATGAGACGATTGATTTTATTTTCAGCTACTACAAAGGCAGTATCAAGCTGATGATGATTCATATACTTCTGTGTACTCCGCAAGTCATTAGATGTATTATACCCTGATTTGAGGCTAGTCGCATCAATTACAATGTTAAGTCTATCGTTCTGTCTCTCAAACATTTCCATGACTTTCAGATTGATTTCTTGCAATTCCTCGATACTCAGTTGACCCTCTAAAGTCAAGCATAACACCCGATGAGGCGTATACCATGATAATGTATGTGCCATATTTCTGTTTTTTATCCCCTTTGTTCATTTGTTAACGTGAGAGCAAAGTCTCTATAGAGATTCTCCTAGGTGACGAGGCAATTAAATGAGCCTATCAAGTTCGCGCCCAAGTTGGGTGCCATCAAGCGGCTTAGGAAAATAAGCAACAAAACCAGCCCGTAGTGCCTCTTCGCGCAATTTTGAGTTATGGAAGGCAGTTACAGCAATACACGGCAGATTTTCAGTACGTGGGTTATCAATAACCTCACTTAACAATTCCCACCCATCTTTACCGGGCAGCGCCAAATCAATGATAACGGCATTATATGATGTGCCAGAGTCAAACAAAAGAGTAGCCGCTTGTTCACCATTATCGGCTGCATCAACCACAAACTTCATATGTTGAAGCATTGTTGTTATCATTTCTTGACCATCAGGGTCATCTTCTACAACCAAAACACGTCTATTCGTCATCAAAATGCTCCTAAATATTCAAATGTTCAGCTAATTCGGGGATATCAATCAACAGCTTGACCAAATCCGTCATAAACGTATTAACCGTGAGTGGTTTGGTTAAATAATTGTGAAAGCCTGCTGTAATTGCACGTTCACGATCACCAACCATCGCATGGGCAGTTAAGGCAATCACCGGAATATCTGCAATCTCTGGGTTAGCTTGTAAGGCATTGATAAACCCCCAGCCATCCATTGTTGGCATCGAGAGGTCTGAAATAACAAAACGTGGCTTGATAAATTCCACAATTCTCAACCCTTGCTGACCATTATATGCAATATGGACATCCGCACCGTATTCCAGCAAGATGATGTTTGCCACTTCTAAACTATCTTCTTCGTCGTCAATAACGACAATAGACCAATCTGCTAGTAAATCTCTTGGTATACTGTGCATTTTTTACCTCCTATGCGCCTTGCTTCTCTGTTTGAATCGGTAACAGTACGGTGAAGGTACTGCCAACACCCACTTCACTCTGCAAAGTTACTGTGCCGTTCATCTCGCGGACAAGTTTTTGTACGATTGTGAGACCCAAACCCGTGCCATCATGCACACGCTTGGATGATTGGTCAACTTGGCGAAATTCTTCAAAGACAAAATCACGCGCATGAGGCGGAATACCCATTCCGGTATCACGCACCTCTAATGCCATTTGATTATCTTGCTTTTCCAATGATAGCGATACAGTACCTTCTTCAGTAAATTTGATAGCATTACCCAGTAAGTTAACCGCAATCTTGGACAGTGATTCTTCATCTCCATACAGCGTTTCGGGCAAGTTAGGGTCAACAGAGACTTCAAAATCAAGACCCTTATTTTCCGCTAGCACACTGAGGTTATCTTGCCATTTTTGTGCCATATCAAAGGGCGACATGGGTGAATGTGCTAGTTCCAAGCGTCCGGACTCAATCCGCGACAAATCAAGAAAGTCGTTAATCAAACCTAGCAAGCGTTGGCTATTAGATTGAACTTTATTGATATAACGCTCGGTCTTATCATTGTATTCAGCGCCGCCCATACGATTAAGTATGATACTTGTGAAGCCTTCAATCGCATTCATCGGTGTTCGTAGTTCATGCGACATCATAGATAAGAATTCAGATTTTAGACGCGAGTTTTCATTGGCGATACGTTGAGCAGCAAGTGCTTCATCACGCGCTTGCTTCATTTCAACCGTTCGATCTACAACCCGTTGCTCTAATTCGGCATAGATTTCTTGAAGACTTTTACGCATATACTCGATTGTATTAGCGAGTTCTGTCATCTCAGCCGAACCACCTTGCACATCAATTGTATGGGCTAAATCCCCCTGTGCAATGGATTGCGTCCGCTTGACAAGTTCAGCAATTGGTGCCACTAGCGAACGACTCACAAAAAATACGGCTGCGATGCTTAAGGCACTGGCTATGATAGCCGTGATGAAGCCCTGCAAGATGTTCGTCTGCAATTGCGTTGTGAGCGTTTGAGTTGATAATTCAATATGAATCGCTCCCAAAATTTGCCTGCCGACAGTAAGCGGCTTTCCAGCCATTAAACGGTCACTTGTCCATACGATTTGAGTATCTGTTAATTGGACTAATTGCATCCCATAGGCATCTGGTTCTATTCGCGCCTCAAGCAAGGGGTCATCTGTGGCAATCAGAATACGTCCATTGGCATCATAAACTCTAACTGCTAACATGCCACTCGTCTCTGCAAAATTCTCAGCGATAGTTTCAATACTGTCAACATTGGAAAAATAGAGCAAGTCAAGCATGGCAGCATCGAGTGACTCTAATGTTGTTTTCGCCCGTTCTTCTAAGTCGCGCCGGATTGTCTGGCTTTCGCGCATCGTGATAAGCACTGAAAGACTAATAACAGTGATGATGATGATGGTTGTCACCATGATAATCAATTGCATCCGTAGCGACCACCTACGCCAACCTGATGACTTAGAATCAATAGTGTCTTTTTTTTGCATCTTAGCGCGAACATGTGAAGGTGGAGTATTATCCACAGGCTTTTATCCCTTTAGAATTCCAATCGTTGCGATAATTTTACTTGAATTTGCATTGATGAATATGAGACACAGAGCATTAGCATCTATGTCCCATAATGGACAGCGCGTTAACGATTATTGATAATATCAAACATCGCTCGAATAGGCTCAAAAGCTGCCTCAGCACCGCCGGGGAATTCATCAAACTGCGTTGTCTTGAGAATCGTCAGCAATGCCTGACCCTCCTCGGTTTCATCCAAATCCGTCAACAATTGCATGATAGCGTCCCTTAGCTCTGGTTCAATGTTTGGACTCACCATGATGACACGGCGTGGAACAGACTCAGTTTCGGCAATGATAACCAAGCTATTCATCGTTTCCTCTGGAATGTCTTTTAAGAACGTGAGGTTATCGACAACACCTGCATCGACCCTTCCGGAGAGAACCCACTCAATCGTATTTTCATCATCATTAGAAAACACATAGCCCACTTCATCATCTGCCACAGCTACTTCTGCTGAGGTTTTTTCAACTGGATTTAAGCCATTACTTATCAAATACGCCGCCGGTATCATATAACCAGAAGTCGAGCCAACATCATCATAGGCAACTATCTTGCCATTCAAATCTTCTAAAGTTGTTATGCCACTATCTGCTAAGGCGAAGAAGACGGAATGATAGATTGGCTCTCCACCGCGCCAACCACGCAAAAGAGGTGTAGCATCTGTGCCATTCGCAACAATCATAGCTGGAAATAGGCTATCATAATATATATCAACGAGTCCATCATTAACGAAGCCAATCATGGTTTCCATATCCGACGCAATCCGAACTTCCCCACCGCCAATGCCAAACTCGCCCAATCCATCCGCTAAATAGTCGATGATAGGCTGAAATTCTTCAATTTTTGAAATAGGGTCATCTTGGTCAATATCTCCTAAAACAATGACCTGCCCCACTTCAGCTACAGGAGACGGTGTAAGCGTAGGCGCTTCTTCAGACGTACACGCTGTCAGTATAAGCAAAACTATCATACTAATCGCAGCTAAATATTTTTTCCCCACGAGATAACTCCTTGATATTTTGATGTTGTTATATTCTATACCAATAATAAGCGATTGAAAATTAATATTTATTACACCACCTTTCATGATTATACCCTTAGTTTCCTACAATGTAAGACATTCTCAAAAGTTTTTACGGCATTTTTGCAAACTAGCGTTGATTAGAAGAACTATTCCATTCAATATTGTAAGTCGTGGACTCAATCAGGCTGCACTTCTGTTTTGGCTTAATTTTGACACATGCCAAAGCATCTTAAATTGTGCAAAGAACGGCATGATATCTGACCACGAGAAAATGATATCACGGCTCGATAATAAAATCTTCATCTATTGCCTAAGCGAGGGTGTGGATTGCCATCCGTAGAATAACGCGGCTAACTACACTGCCATTTGTGTATTCGGCACAGGTTCAATGACTTCGGTTGAAGCGTTACAAAAGGCTGAGACGAGTTTCTCATCAAACAGATGCACACCACTAACAGCCAACATCACTAGCGATAGTCACTACAGTTTTGAAAATAGTCACCCGAAATATTGAAATCTCGGAGTAACCTCACTAATCGTTTGCAATTTTCTCAGGTAAAATAGGGCTTATGCTTACACAATCATCCCGAAACCGATATCAAACACTGTTAGATGCACTTGTACTCCAGTCAGGCGACGTATCACGACCTGCCATCATCTACCTAACCCACAATGCCGAACCTATCACCATTGCCCGTGTCAATTTCCGTGATGGGGTACGGCATTATGCAGCATTTTTCCAAACACAGGCTATCAAAGCAGGTGATTTACTAATTATCGCTCATACGCAAAGTCTGGAAAGTATCTATGCCTTTTGGGGTGCCATGCTAATCGGTGCGATACCGGCTATGTTTCCCACCCTAACGGAAAAACTTGACCCCACTATTTATATGCAGCAGATGGCGGAACTTGTGCGCTTATCCGATGTCCGAGCAATCTTCACCACGCCGGCATTTGCCCTTCAACTCACCGCCATTGTAGACTGTCCTGTGCTACATCCAAGCACCTTGCCCTCATCAGACGCAGCAATTCCTCAACATCATCACGACGCAGATTCGATTGCTTTCTTGCAACACTCAAGCGGCACAACGGGCTTACAAAAAGGTGTGGCACTTTCGCATCGTGCCGTCTTGAATCAACTTTCTGCCTATAGCGATGCCCTGAATTTATCATCACAAGATGTCATTGTCAGTTGGCTACCCCTGTATCATGATATGGGCTTGATTGCGGGTTTCTTGTTACCCTTGCTACAAGGCATCCCACTTGTCTTGATGTCACCTTTTGATTGGGTTAAATATCCAGCGATGCTCTTGAGAGCGATTACAGATTATCAGGGGACATTGTGCTGGCTGCCGAATTTTGCCTATAACCATATGACGCGCCGCATACGAGACCGAGATTTAGACAATATCTCGCTGGCAACGATGCGAGCCTTCATCAATTGCTCTGAACCTGTTCGTCATGATAGCCACCAGCAATTTTTGGAGCGATTCGCACCTTACGGCTTAGAAGCAAAAATGCTGTCGGTCAGTTATGCGATGGCAGAAAATACTTTCGCGGTGACGCAAACTCCTATTGGCACCATTGCTACAATCGACATTGTAGACCGTCTCAAACTCGAATCTGAAAAAATAGCCTCCCCTATCGCAAAAGATAGCCCAAGTGCAATTTCGATTGTATCTTGTGGTCTGCCCATTGACGGAACAGAGGTGCAGATTGTGGATAATGATGGTCGCGTATTAGCAGAACGGCAGGTTGGCGAAATCATCATTCGCAGCCCTTATATGCTCACAGAATATTACAAACGCCCTGACCTCTCGCCTTTTCGTGATGGTTGCTACGATAGCGGCGACATGGGCTATATAGCAGATGGCGAAATTTATATCATCGGACGCAAAAAAGATATCATTATCAACGCCGGAAAGAATATTTATCCACAAGATATCGAAGCAATTGTCCATATGATAGAGGGTATCAAAACGGGACGGGTGGTTGTTTTTGGTGTCCCCGATGACCGTCAAGGGACAGAATTAATTGCTGTTGTCGCCGAAGTTCTCACCCATGATGCAGATACAAAACATGCTATTAATCGTGCTATTCGTCAGGCTGTTGTGCGGCAAACGACGATTACTGTGAATTATGTCACATTAGTCGATGCACAGTGGCTGATTAAAACCAGCAGTGGCAAAATCGCCCGTGCTGCTAATCGGGATAAGTGGTTGAAAGAAAATGCAAAAGCCCCTTAGATTGTGCATTATAGAGGCTAATACTTGTAGAATCTGGAAAGTCATTCAAAAACAGATGAATCATGAAGATACAAAGAACACGAAGAAACCTATCCAAAATAATGCTCTGCGCCTCTGATTCTCTGTTTCTCTGTGTTACGCTTTTTATAAGAACACACCGAAGATTACTTTATGAGGGCAGTACACCATCGGGAATCGGCGTAACATACTCTTGACCATTTTTTGCTTGTTCAAACTCAGCTTTTGCCTGTGCGAGTACATCTGCATTGGTGAACAATTCAAGTCCAGCAATTGCCATTGATTTTGCGGCAAATAACATGCCCTTGCTGCCGATACTCGAACCAGACGATACGACTGTTTGCCAACTATGCCCCGGTGTGCCGAGAGGCCAACAAGTCGTTGTGATTTGACCTGTAGGTGTTATCCAACTCACATCTGCCACTTCGGTTGAACCGCCCATTAACGGGGGCGTGTCGGAGTGTACCAATACCTGCTCCCATAGCGGGTCATTGATAGCATCAGGGTTTATTTCAGTTTTCGCCGATTTCTGCACCCACTCTAAGCCGCGTGTGACTGCGCCCGTTGGAAATGTGGCTTGCAAGTCGCGGGCAAAAGTGCGTTCCTGCTCTGTGAATCCAATACCGCCTGCTTGCTGCATTGCCTCTAGCAACACATTAGACAGAGTGTCATTCGGCAAGATATCATAACAACCTGTGACAAATTCGATGTCATGCGTTGTCCCACTCATGAGAGCCGCCCCTTTCGCAATATCGAGCATCCGAGCATAAATTTCTTCCACTTGATAGCGATGCGGCGCACGTACAAAATACCATATCTGGGCATAAGCAGGAACAACATTCGGGGCTTGTCCGCCACTGGTCACGACACTATGAATACGCGATTCTTGGATGACATGCTCGCGCAAATAATTCGCTCCAATATCCATCAGCATCACAGCATCTAATGCACTGCGCCCTAAATGCGGTGAACCCCCTGCATGAGACGCGACTCCATGAAAATTGACCTTAAACGAATTTAATGCCAAAGATGAACCATTCCATGCAATGTTTGTACTACCGGGATGCCAACTGATGGCGGCATCAAGGTCATCAAAAACGCCGGCTTTCGCCATGAATGTTTTGCCAACGAGGGTTTCTTCTGCTGGGCAGCCATAAAAGCGCAATGTGCCGTTGATGTTGTTGGCTTCCATCGCGGCTTTAAGTGCCATCACAGACCCCATGCAAGCTGTGCCAAATAGATTATGACCGCAGCCATGACCTGCCCCGCCTGTTTCAATTGGCTCTTTGCTTGTCGATACTGTTTGCGATAATCCCGGCAGCGCATCGTACTCACCGAGAATGCCTATCGTCGGTTTGCCTTCACCCCAAGTCGCAATAAACGCCGTTGGCATATGCCCCACGCCCCATTCAATTGAGAAACCATCTGCTTCGAGTTCTTTTGCTAATAATGCTGAGGCAAACTCTTCTTTTAATGCCACCTGTGGGTTATCCCAAATTTCTTTAGCAATATACGCTAACTTTTCATCTTGATGATTGATATGATTGAGAATAATCGTTTTTGAATCCATATTATGACCTGCCCTTTTGCAATGACTTGTATTTGCCAAGTGAGATTATCGTCTTCGCGTGATATTTGCAACTTCAATGGTCGTATGTTTGCGTTAATCATCGGCTGCGCGGTAGATGATTTGTGTGTAATTTGAATCAATCTGATTTGGAGTCGGACTGTCAGTAGCACCGACTCATGTTTGCAAAGTAATGCTTGTGTCTAGCGTAAGGTGCGGAGGACAGTCTGACAAAAAATCTCATAAACAGTATGGTACTGACTATACGAAATTCAGTCTAAAGAAAATGAAAGAGCGCGGCATTTGCCATACCCCGTCAGTATCTCAATGGTCAATGCTAAGAAATTCACTATCTCGCTGCACCTTCAATGACTATACGAAATACACTATCTGAGATAGCGAAAAAATCACTTACAGAACCAAGTCAGCCATCAGTCGCACCGCCTCAATATCAAATGTCATGATATTCAGCGTCGTAATATCGCTATCTTTCCAGATTTGAATCCGGTCTTTAATGCGGTCACGCGAACCCACCAATGCCACTGCATCAATCAATTCATCGGGGACAGCCATCATTGCCTCGCCCTTATTCCCAGCTAAGTACAAATCTTGAATTTTTTCCGCCGCTTCTTCAAAACCATATCTTACAGCAAGGTCATGATAAAAATTCTTGCCTTTCGCCCCCATACCACCGATATAGAGCGCCAGTTGAGGTCGAACTTGATTGTACGCCATCTCTAAATTATCTTCCAAAACCACTGTCACAGAAGGCGCGATATCAAAATTTTCGATGCGTTTGCCATTTTTAGCTTTCGCAAATCCGGCATCGACATGCACCTGAAAATACTCGGGATAGCGTTGTGGCGAGAAGAAAATCGGTAGCCAACCATCAGCAATTTCGGCAGTCAATTCAACATTTTTGGGTCCAATAGAGGCGACATAAATCGGAATATCAGCGCGTCCATGAAGAATACTCTTGAGGGGTTTGCCAAGTCCTGTGGCATCGTCTCCTTGATACGGAATCTGATAATGTTTACCGTCGTGTTCTAACGGCTTTTCGCGTGCCAAAATCTGACGCACAATCGCCACATATTCACGAGTTTTTCCGAGCGGTTTACCATACGGTTGACCATGCCACCCTTCAACCACTTGTGGTCCCGACAAACCCACGCCGAGCAACATGCGTCCACCTGATAATTGGTCAAGTGTCATCGCTGTCATGGCAGTCATCGCCGGACTACGGGCGGGCATTTGCATAATCGCTGTTCCCAGCTTGATATGCTTTGTCTGTGCGCCAATCCATGCAAGCGGCGTAATCGCATCACTACCGTAAGCCTCTGCTGTCCAGACCGCATAATAACCGAGATTATCCGCCTCTTTAATCAAGTCCATCGGTATATTAATCGTCTTGCCAGAATACCCTGCCATCAACCCTAAACGCATCGTTATCGCTCCAAGAATCAAATCTCTATTAGATTATCGGAGTGTGACACAAAATGCGCGAACATGCCAACACAAGAATCAAAAATAGGATATGAACTGTGTCATATCCTATCCGAAAACCAAGCCTCTTGACGCAAATTAGTGAATGCGTTCGCCAAACATCGGCAAACTCACATCTTTACGCTCACTTACATATGAATCTGTTTCGCTGGGGTCAAGGATGGCAACAAATTTATCCAAGCCATCTGATGGATTACCACGCGGCACAATGTTGGTGATACACGTCACCAGCATTCGCAAGCCATAAGGTAAAAACAATTCACCATCAATCGCAATAAAAAGATGTTCCAATGGCGGAATTGCTTGACCAGAATATTGCATCTGTTCTAGCACATCGGCAACCAGCGCATTCTGCTGAAGCGTCAACCATTCCGTAGCTTCACGGACATGCTTATCCGAATAATCTGTGAGCAAGGAACTTAAATTCTTCGATAAGCCCCATGCACTTACAGCAAATGTCGCTTCTTCATCCGGTTCAGGTTGCATAATGGAAACTTGTTCAAACTGAACTGTGTAGATATGGGCAGTCCAACGGTTTGTATCAAATGGTATCGGTTGATGAAGTATCGATTCTGTTTCTTGTTCGCTATACATAAGACTCCAACGCAAGGTAGGAAATTATTGTTTCAAACTTAGCATATACTGATAATAACCTTAAATGCAACATATAAAAGTAAAGGTTTCACAAAGTTAATTAAAAGTGCTATGTCTTAGGTCTAAACGCAGTAACTTTCTCTTCATCGACTGTTAAAAACGGACCCCCGATTAACTCAATACAATAGGGAATCGCAGGCATCACAGCATCTAAGCACTCACGAATGGCTTTTGGACTGCCCGGTAAATTGATTATCAGTGATTGCCTACGAATACCGGCTGTTTGGCGTGACAAAATCGCTGTTGGGACAAATTGCAATGAAACTGTCCGCATCTGTTCACCGAATCCGGGCATCATTTTTTCACAGACCATCTCTGTCGCTTCTGGTGTCACATCGCGCAATGCAGGACCCGTACCACCCGTCGTCACAATCAAATGGCAACTCTCATCATCTGCCAATTGCATCAAAGCTGCCTCAATTTGTGCTTGCTCATCCGGCACAATCATCTTTACTGCCGCCCATTTGATAAGCAAAACATCAGTCATATAGGCTTCAATAGCGGGTCCACTTTTATCGTCATATATGCCGCGAGATGCTCTATCAGAAACTGTCAAAATCCCGATTTTTACAGGTAATTCCGTCATATTAACCTTTTATTCGCAACCAACGCAATACGCCCTCAATAAAACTGTCTGATTTATCTTCATTGCTATTTATCGCACGGGTACTCTCAAATTGCTGTGTGAGTATCATTTCATCTAACAAAGCACTATCGCCAATTAATACAATTTCCGATGTCGGGGTTTCGTTCTCCCATCCCCCCCTTCAATAAGACTCACCCGTTTGCCTACCATCTGGAAAATCATTTTCTTTTTCGGCTTATCATGAAGATATAAAAAACCCTTCGCCCGAAAAATCCGACTCGGCAACTCATCTAATACCTGCTGCACTCTTGCAACAGATAACGGTTCAGCACAACGCCATGTCCATGTGCCGAAAACAAGGCTCATATCATGGTGATCATGGTCTGCAAGTTCTTCTACTTTGTGGACATGAACACCGTGACCGCTTTTATCGAATGCGCGTTGCGGGTCATATGCACCCCGTCCAAAAACAAAATCCATAGGGACACGACTATATTCAGCCGTCATAATACGTGCGTCGGGTGAGACTGCCTTGACCCACTTTTCAGCCGCTTCAATTTGCTCGCCTGTCACTAAATCAATCTTGTTAATAATGACAGCATCCGATACCCGAATCTGCTCACGAATAATATTTTCCGCCTTGCCTTTTACCAATGCCAATTGTTCGGCATCCACAACCGCCATGATACTGTCAATGTGCGCCTTAGACCGTATGCCAGAACGGTTGAATCCCAAAACAAGCTGAATCGGGTCGATGACTCCATTGGTTTCAATAATAATGTATTCGGGTGGTTCATCTAGCATCAACAGATTATAAACTGTACTCACAAAGTCATCATGGATTGAACAACAAATACAGCCGTTCTCCAACTGTATCATCTCTGTATCATCACCAATAATAAGCCGTGAGTCAATATTGACTGAACCAAAATCATTGACTAAAACAGCCACTTGTATATGATGGTCAGCAGCCAGAATATGGTGTAATAACGTCGTTTTCCCCGAACCTAAATAACCCGTTAGGATTGTAATAGGCGTTGTCTTCGGCAAATTGAGCATTATCTCAATCCCCATAATACGATACACAATATGTAAATTATAACATCTTCTTACGGCATCGGGAAAGACAGGCGTTTGTATCTCCTTACCTCTTAATGTTGACCACGCAACCATGCCAAAGCACGGTTCGCCACCCGTTCAATTTCTGATTTTGGCGCATTTTCCGCCAGACATGCTTCAAATGTTTCCGTTAACGCTGTGGTATCAAGCATATCCTGTTTGCCAATCACAACGATTTGCGTTTGTGGAGCTTGTGAATGCCACGCCTCACCCCATGAGACCTCAGCCCGTTTACCAACCACATGTAGCAAGCCTCGCTTATCGGGGTCATCGGCAAGGAATAAAATCCCCTTCGCTCGATAGACAGTCAACGGCAGCTTATCCACAGCACGCTCAAGCGCCCGATAAGATAATGGCTTAGGACTTGTCCAAGTCCACGTATCGAATATCAGTGAATGGTCATCATGCTCATGATGGTGGTCGCTGTCATGTACATGAATATCTTGTGCAGTTTTGCCGTCAATTTGTGTCATATCAAACGTGTGCGTGCCAAGAAGCACTTCCAGAGGAGCGTTACCTTGTACAGTTTCGAGAAGACGGGCTTTGGGGGCAATTTCGTTGACAAGCCCTGTCACCTTAGCCAGATGTCCCTCATCCACCAAATCCACTTTATTGAGCAAGACCAAATCTGCTGTGCCAATTTGATTGAGCATCAAGGTCTCATAAGCAGCGTAGGCATCAAAGACTTGTTCAACATCAATGACTGTCACCACACTATCAATTTTAATCAGATTGATAGCACGCAATGTCAGCACCACATCAATCGGGTCGGTGACACCACTGGTCTCAATAACAATCATGTCGGGCTGTTCTTCGCGCTCAATAATTTGCAATACTGCCTTGACCAAATCGCCGCGAATCGTGCAGCAAATACAGCCATTAGACAGATTTATCATTTCGTCTGTTTCATCAACATCGACAATCAACTGGGCATCAATATTCACCGCGCCAAAATCATTGACCATCACCGCAATTTTCAAACCATGTTCACCATGTAACATCCGATTAAGAACGGTTGTCTTGCCACTTCCTAAGAATCCGGTCAATATCATCAGAGGGATTGCTTTGGTATTTGTGAGCATCTGTATCCTGTTTTTATCGAAACGGCTATTTTGCTTTTAGACCCCCCCAACGACAGATGCCTTACTTAATACAAACGATAGGAAATGAGTCGTATTCGCCAAATTACTATCAGTTCTTTGTGGAAGTTATCCCATGTCACAGTATAATTGAAAGAGTTACCAATACATTGCGTATTCATCCAAACGATATCGGCAATACACCGATTATCATCATCTGAATACTGCGCCCTAGCACACGGGCAAAAATCCCTTTCGGGGTTTCATCACGTCTCACACAAAATTATAACGTGAGGCTAGAGTCTATAAGGTTATCAAAGTCACTTTGTTAAACAAGAAAGTGAGCAACGAAGTAATGGATGCACTACAAATATTACATTACGGACAACTTGTACATCATGGCAAACCCAAAGGTGATTTACGTGTTCTGGCAAAGTCGGCAGGAATCACGGATGAATTAATTGCATTAGCCCAACAACATGCCATGATACCGGCTCTCAAAGAAGTTACAGGGCTTTCATGGGGGATTGTCCGAACGAAACGCGGCAAACCGCAAATATTGACCCGTGCAGAAGAAGGCACAGACGGGCAAAAAATGTACCAATTTATTTTCATGCCAATAGAGACGCTGCGAGAATTAGCCGGTAATTTCAGTTTATTATCCTCTTATCTCCTCGATGCCCTACCCGTATATGAGATGCTAGGAGATGCTCTGCCAGCCGTAAAATTGCCCGATAGCACCCTTCCGTCAACCGAAGAGCAAGTCGATGCTTTGTTGGATTTAATGACTTATACGAAGAACAACACGCGCAAAATCCAACCCCTCATTGCCTCTGTCGTCAGTGGTACGCCGCTTATTATTAAAAATGCCTCGCTTGATGCGACAGAGCGCATGGGATTCGTGATGGGCTTACTGACACTCTTACCCTCTTCAACACGCTTTGGTGTCTCGTTTTTACTGCATAATACGCTTGATTCTGGCTTTAGCGCCCAAATTATGTTTATGGATGATGAGGTGACAGAAAGTGACGAAAATACTTATTTCGATTGGGACAGCGGCGACATTACGGGTAAAGAAGTTGACGATGAATATAGTAAATTCATCACGAGCCAAATGCGCCTTGACCCCGAAATCGTCACTCGTGAAACGGAGAAACTGACACCCACAGCCGGTTGGCGCTTTAGCAGTGGCGATAGCCTCGCCAAAGCACTCGATTATGCCTCATATCGCGCCAAACTCGACACATCCATTCAAAATAATCTCCCTGTTGAAGCTGAAGCAGCCGCGAAAGTTCTCGCAGAAGACCCGACACTCCCTGATAACTTACGCTTAGCCTATGCCCGTCACCTGATGAACTTCTCACTGGCATTAGATGACTTAAGCCACTTTGACGCAGTAATGGCAACGATGCACAAGCACAAAGAACTCGAAAAAGAGGTCTATCAGTATATGGTAAAAGCACAAGCTGATGGCAAGGGCGCACTCATTTTTGAAACCCTTGTGCGCTGGATAGATAATCCCTTTAGCCCACACGGTAAACACTGGTCTAAATTGATGGTCGAATCCGCTATCGCAGAACTCAATGAGCTACTTGCAAATGAGGAGCAAGAATATCTGAGCGAGTATCTCGACGATGTGAAAAAATTGGGTCATCATGCCCGTCCGATTGTCCCTCGTGTGATAGAAAAATGTCTGCCTCATACCGCAGTCAATCCCGATATCCCGACAAAATTGTTGCTACTCGCCATCCAACATCTGGAAGAAGATAAACTACAACGACTTTTAGGCTCGGCACGTTTCATGAAGCCTTTCTCGCGTGATATTAGGCGTTTCTTCGCGCTATTATCCCAAAAAGAAAGACAAGCCCCACGCGGAACGCTGCTTCAAGCACTGGCAACAATTGATGAAAGCAGCAAAGATGAAACACTTCTACAATTTGCGAAGATGGCGTTTCATAATCAGCGCATTGATTTAATTGATGAAGCCGTTCTCAGTGAATTAATGCGGATTAACAATGACAACATTGTGCCAATTGACAAGAACTTGCTGGCGAACATCGCCCAAGCAATTAATGTGCAAACATTAGCAAAAATGAAGCGTCCAGCGCCACGATTGGTCTTACAATTACTACTCGCTAGTGAAGAATATGCAGAATTAGCCCATGCTATGATTACTCAGTCACGAGATATCTACAAAGCCGACGCTCAGGTAGATTACATTGTGTCCATTCAAGAAACCTTCGCTAAAACCAAGATGAATCCTGTCGAAGCACATGGCGCACTCAACACTTTAGAACACCATCACATTCACGATATTCCGCTTTTAGCCGCTATCTGTGGTGCCTTGCAAAGCACCGATTGGGATGCTGAAATGAGCAACTTCGCTGACCGTGTGATGCAGGAATTGAGCGCATCGCCACGCCACCTAGAAGTCATGCCACCACAGACAATGATGGCTTTATTACAATTCCAAGCTCGTCAAAATGATTCTCATCGGCTACGGATTGCAGCCCGTCTTGTCGGGAGTGCCAATGCCTATGAAAAAGGGAAAATTGCTTTATCTGCGACCAATCGTGCCTTCAAAATGCTGGATTCCAATGAACGGACAAAACCCATCGCCTTAGAAGTTGTGCGCCAATTTGTTCGAGAAAGTGGTGAAAAACCCGCCCAACATATGATGAAGTTCTATAGCGAAAAACTGCCACAAAAGGCAGTTCGTCAACTCCAATTGTCCTATGAATTTAGCAATATGATGGGGCGCATGGATTGGCAAACATACGCGGCATCCTTGCAAGTCACTGTCGATTTGTTACAACGAACAGTCGATGCCTTCCATAATGAAAATACCCGTCCCAATCTAGGGCATTTGCGCTTGATGGTTGAGAAGCTGCGGCGCAATACCAGTGCTGGTCATCACCAAGATGTTCACCGCGAATTGCGTCAACTTGCACAGGCACTCGTCATGCTAGGAATGCGACACAAACGCCGTAGTTCAGATAATGATAAACACAACGAAGCCATTGTATCGGGCAAAAAAGACCCCAGCAGCATGGTTGATGTCTATCGTGCATCGGGCGGATTTTTGTCCGACAAGGTTATCCATCCCCTGCTCATGAAAGAGGTCAATCCCGATTTTCCATTAGGGAATGCCACAGGTGAAGACCTTGTGATTAATATCTCTATCGCTAGTCACTTGTTGCAGCAAGCAACCGAAGCCCTGCTATCAAGCCGCGAAATGTGGACATATAACAACATTGTTGATGAAATCAGCAGCCAAACACAGGCATTGTTTAGCGATACACAAGATAACTTACGCCAGATGGGACGCAATTGGCAACGACTAGCAGACTTAATCATTTGGATTTACAAAGCAGGTGATAGCAAAATCATAGAAGATAACAATAGCAAAGGGCGCAAATTAGACGAACACGTCATCGCTGCCGAAAATCCGTTAGAGCTATTTCGCTTCGTGTACGGGCAGTTCGCGCATTAATAGAGTAGGTATAAACTATTTTGTGGATTTTTTGGTCGTTTTTAGTAATTTTCGGACGAGATATATCTCGTCTCTACGGTTCAAAATGGTTCATTTGTAGGGACAGCATATATGCTGTCCGCCGCAAAATACAAAATCGTGATTCACTGAATTTAATCACTCATGATATCTCGATTATCGCTACCCCATTATCTCGCTGAAAGCATGTTGAAAAGCTGATTCTGTATCCAACCCTAGCGCATCGTTGAACTTATTCCATGCCGAACATAAGGCAAAACGCATCGTCATATCGACAATTTGCCTGTCGCTAAAATGCTTGTGCAAGTCTACGAAGAGACTATATAAGATTTTGTAGGGTTCGCGTGTCATTTGCTCGGCATATTGAATCACGACCCATTCATCATCTGCCCACAAATCACGATGCTCTTGCCAAGTCCCCTCTTCGATAATCTGCAACTGTTCAGTTGATAAACCCGAATCATGTGCGAGAGGGGTATGATGTTGAATACAATAGGTACAGGCATTGACTTTCGAGACAATGAGAATACCGAGTTCTGCCAATTTGCGCTCAATTGACTGCGTTTCAGAAAAAGTCTCATAAACACCAATCAGCGACTTTAATAATGCCGGATTATGTGCCAATGCACGAACTTGATTGCCAAATAATGTCGGTTTCGGAATTTGCCCATCGACCATTGCGCTATCTGCCCGTTCATATAGGGGCTTGATACTATCAGGCGCTTCTTCTGCTTCAATGAGATGAATTCGATGATTTGATTCTGTCATGATGTAGCAATCCTTTTGCACATACTGTATCCCACTTACATTTTACATTTATAGAATCTGGAAAGAATTTAGAACTAAACCACAAAGCACTCAAAGATTTCTAATCAGAACCTTACTCTGCGCCTCCGATTCTGAGAGTCTCTGTGTTATGCTTTTAGAGATGCCGACACGACATCATCCGCCGCGTTGACAGTTTCTTCACCCTCAATACTATCCTCAACATCTTCAAGCCGCGATATATCAAGGTCACTATCTATATGGAGACGTTCTTGTAGACGCTGTGCGATGAAATATCCGTAATCATCTATCACATCATTAACGATGACTTTACGGCTGCCATTTGCCATTTCAGCCCACACACGATAACGCGGCGTATCGTAAGCCTCTTTGATAGAAATCGCTGTTTCTTCACAGCGAATTGCCGCAACACCTGCTAGATTCACCTCGCGTATCGGATTCAATGGACTCTGAATCGGCTTGCGAGAAATCAGTATTTTCTCATCATCCATATCAATATGCGTGCGGCTAAATATCCGAAATCCTATAAACGAATAAAGTAAGACAGCAGCCAGCCCAGCACCCAAAGGCACAAATAGAGGGATATCCCCACCACCTGCCACATATTCGGTCATCAGAATGACGGATAGTATAGTAGCGAAAATACCACCTGCCGTATCCAAAATAAATGATTCATCACGGTCTAAGCGAAAGTTAGTGCGAAAATCCATATGCAGCGTATCGTCCTCATCGCGGAGTGCAAGCGGTTGCGGCTGCTTTACTTTCCGACGTTTTGCCTTTGCATCCGCATCCGACATGTTAAACCGAAACACAGTATCACAAACAGAGCAAACAGCTACCATCTTCTGCACATTGATATGCTCTGCTCTGATTCTTTCGCCACAATTCGGACAGGTTAATTGCATCTCACACCTCAATATTATCTATTTCAATTGCCATTATAGGTGCGGAATCTGTTTTAGACTATCTTTTTCCAGTGGTTCTAAGGCGAATCATATACAAGCTATTGTAAGTCTCCTGCAATAAATCAAGCACATAATTGAAATTAGATTATTCTTGTTTCATAGGGATTGCATCATGAAAATTATGCTTCGTTTTTCGGTACTAATAGGTGTATTCGTGACTGTGGTTGTGCTGGTCTTGGCACAAGGGTCATCCGACAATGAACCTGTTTACCCCACCACGCCTGATGAAATCACAGAAGATGGCATCATGATAACAAATGGTTTGCGCCATAGTGTCCCCCTGCAAGATATAATTTTCGATGATTTTGATATTCCATCGCGCTCCCGTCCCCTAAGCCATGCAACGCCTGATGATATTGAGCGTTTGCGAGACCGAATCGCGCCAATCTGCAATGGCGAAATTGCAGCTTGTGTCCCACTTGATTATGAAGATGTTGCTGCCGCCGATATCTGGATGGGCGATAATATGAATGTGATGGGCTACATTGCCACTGATGGACAAGCCTATGCTTATCCGTTCAATATTCTCAACTTTCATGAGATTGTCAATGATACGCTGGCAGGTGAACCAGTGCTGATTTCGTACTGCCCCTTGTGCAATAGTGCTGTCATTTATTCGCGCGTACTAGATGGGCAAGAATTGGTGTTCGGCAACACCAGTGCGCTCTATAACAGTGATATGGTCATGTACGATACGGCAACTGATTCATTCTGGTTTCAGGTCGAAGGGAGTTCTGTTGTAGGAGAATTAACGGGTGCGGTGCTGACTCCGTTACCCAGTATCACGACGACATGGGGAACGTGGAAAACCCAACATCCTGATAGCCTCGTGCTAGTACGTCCACGCCGTAGCACCAATTACTCACGGAATGTATTCGCAGGCTATGAGGACACTATCAACTCAGGTCGATTTTTCTTCCCTGTTGATGCTGAAATTATCGGTGACACTCGCTTGCAAGCCGCCGATACAGTGCTACTTATCGAAATTGGCGAAGAAGCTGTTGCCTACCCATTACAAAATTTAGGCGATGCCGCAACATACGATAATATTGGTGGACAAGAGATTGTCGTGCTGAGTCTGACAAGTGGGTCGAGTGGTGCTGCTTATCAACCCATCACCGATGATGGCACAAGTGTACAACTTGTCTACAGCGATGGCACGTGGCGCGATACAAATACCGATAGTACATTTAATCTCAGTGGGCAAGCTGTGACAGGTGACTTAGAAGGTCAAACCTTGCTGCCAATTGCTGCCCGTTATACGTACTGGTTTGCGGCTGTGGCAACTGCCCCGCATGTCGTAGTCTATTCTTCATAAGCCCCTTTCGGGGTTTCGTCACGCCTCACAAAAAATGACAAGGTGAGATAGAAACTATAGGTTTAGCAGAGATATTTTGTTAAACAAGAATTACAGAGGTTTTTCAAATCTCTGATTTTTTCACTGCTTTTCTTGGTGTTTTGGCGCTTTGGCGGTTCAATTTTAGCATTTATACTGTTAGCCATCACTCAAGTTGATGCCTAAACGCTGTGGATGCGTATAGACACGCAAACTCCCACGCCGCATATAGCCCACCACACAAATATTCCAGATATGCGCCATTTGAACCGTCATACTGGTCGGTGCTGTTCGACTAGCAACAATCGGGATACCCATACGTCGTGCCTTGCCTAACATCTCTGAACTGATGCGTCCACTGGTCAGTAATAATTTATCACGAGTATCAATGGCGGCTTGTAATGCCTTGCCTGTTACTTTATCAACAGCATTATGCCGCCCGACATCCTCAGCACTCACCAACAATTCATCAGCCGAAGCAATAATCGCCGTATGAACCCCACGCACCAAATTATAAAGTCGTGCAGCCCCCTGCAAATCTCGCATCCGACTTTGCAGTTTCTGTGGCGTTGTTGCAAAATCAGTTTCTAACGGGGGAAGGCTTTCGGTCAAATCTTGTGTCGTAATGCCACCCGAACAGCCGGACGTGATAATCAAGCGGCGTGGTGGCGAAAAATGACTGTGATTCAAAAATACATCGACCACCGAACCGGATACATTTTTCTTGAGATAACCGACCTCATCCAGTGCATTGATTACGCCTTCGTTATACATAAAACCGAGCGTCAGAGCCTCTTGGTCAATCGGGCTACACATCAAGGTGGCGAGTTCTTCCCCGTTGACATAAATACTGATATAACGCTCATCAATTATGCCACCATCAACAGCCGTAACCACCCCACCGACTATTTCATGATATTGATAAGGCAGTGCGCCATCGTCGTAGATTTTATCAGTTTCAGAAACGGGGTTATTTATCATTCAGTGATTTCCGTTTACGCGACTTGCGTGTACTCTGTCGAATTTCATCTGCTGATAGTCCTTGCTGCATCCCGAACTCGACTTTGGATTTTAACGCCCCTGTCGGACACACACCCACACATTGTCCACAAAAAACGCAGGGCGATTCGGTCATCGAAATATCAAATGATGTCGCAACTTCGGTATCATGTCCGCGTTCGCCTAATGTCAGTGCAAACGTATATTGGGCATCTTCGGCACACACTTGAACACAACGCCAGCAAAGAACACATTGACTGTAATCGCGTATATAAAATGGATTATCATCTATTATAGCATGGTCACGAGATTTTGCATCTGGGAAGCGTTCGCTATCCGCTTGATAATTGCTCATCATTTCCTGAATTTCCGGTGCTTCTGATAAATCCACACTGGCATTCAACATTTCAAGAATGGTTTTGCGACTGCGCTCAACTCGTTCATTGCGTGTTTCAACACTGCTATCCGCCTGACATTGCGCGACACAGGCTGGCTGCAACAAACGCCCTCCATTGACATCAGTAACACAAATACGGCACAGACCATTGGCGGTTGTCGCCTCATGATAACAAATCACAGGGATATCAATACCAGCCTGTTTTGCTGCTTCCAGAATAGTTGCACCTTCAGGAACTGTCACTTCCTGACCATCAATCGTTAGCGTAATACTATTTTTATTCGGCATAAGGTTATCTCTTTTCGATAAATAACTCAGGAAACTTATCCATCGCGCTCAAAATTGCCGAAGCCGCCGTTTGACCCAAGCCACACAGCGACGATTCAGTCATCGTCAAGCCAACATCGCGCAAACGGTCTGTATCGCCATTTTTGGGATTATCGCTACGCTGCAAAATCTCAAATTGACGTTGTGTCCCTAACTGACATGGAAAACACTTGCCGCAACTTTCGTGCTGGAAAAAAAGCGCCAATCGTCGCAATACATCGCGCAAATCGACGGTATCATTAAAGACCATAATCGCGCCACTACCGAATGTACTATCAATGCCGCGCAAATCCTCAAACGTCAATGGCACATCAATTTCATCCGGTGTGAGGAATGTGCCAGCCGCACCGCCCATCAATACCGCTTGTAAACTTCCCTCTATGCCTTTGCAGTGCTTTTCAAGCAAGTCACGCAAGGTCATACCGGGTTCAATCTCATAGACACCGACGCGCTCCACATGCCCACTGACACAGACCAATTTAGACCCTGTGCTTTTTTCTGTGCCGAGACCTTTGAACCATGTCGCCCCACGTTGAATAATATGCGGTACAGCACACAGCGTTTCGACATTATTAATCACCGTCGGCTTATCGAATAAACCATGGGTGGTCGGATACGGGGGTTTGATGCGTGGGAAGCCGCGCTTGCCTTCTATCGCTTCAAACAGGGCTGTTTCTTCACCACAAATATACGCCCCTGCCCCACGTCGAATTTCCACATGAAAATTGAAGCCACTGCCCAAAATATCATGACCAAGAAAGTTAGCAGACTCAGCATCTGTAATCGCTTCTTCGAGAATTTTTGTTGCTTTGGGATATTCACCGCGAATGAAGAGATAGCCTTTTTCCGAACCAATCGCATACGCCGCGAGTGCCATGCCCTCTAGTAGCAAATGCGGACGTTTTTCCATGAGTACACGGTCTTTGAAGGTGCCGGGTTCGCTTTCATCAGCATTACAAACAACATATTTGGGATTCGCCTCAGATTGCCGCGTGAACTTCCATTTCATGCCCGTAGGAAACGCCGCCCCACCACGCCCGATAAGATTAGATGTCTCAATTTCAGCGATAATATCATCTGGCGAAATAGCATCTAAAGCATGACGTAATGCCCCATAATCACCGTACTGTTCCAGATTCGACAAATCGTTATCATCAAGCAAGATACCCATTTGGCTATAAGCCGCACTGTGATAATCACCCAATTCATCTGCCAGCAAACTTTCGACAGTCGCCTCTCCGATGCTGACTTCCCCTTCACCACGCTTGCTGACCAATGCCGCCGGCGCAAGTTCACACAATCCTAAGCAGGGACTATGTTCAACAGTATACTTGCCATCGGCGCTCGTTTCGCCATGCTGTACCCCGACTTTTTGGCAGATTCCATCTAGCACAGCATCCGCGCCACGCAATCCACAGGAGGGGTCAGTACAAACACGAATAATCGTTTCGCCTGTGGGGTCACTGTGAAACAATGTGTAAAAGCTAATCACGCCATAAATATCAGCTTCCGGCACACGCAGCCTATGAGAAATCTCATGCACAGCTTCTTTGCTGATATGCCCGTATGCTGTCTGAATATCCCACAACACAGGCAACAAGGCATCACGCCCTCTACTTGAATAATGGATAAGGAGGTCATCTAATTGCGTTTTAATTTGCATATAAAACCTTTCATGAAAGTAACTGTCGCTATATTGTTGCAAAAAGCCTAACGCAGAGACTCAGAGGCGCAGAGTAAGATTTCAGTGACCCTCGATTTTGTATCTTGCGGCGAACAGCATATATGCTGTCCCTACAAATAACCTTTTTGACTTGTAGGGACGTGATATATCACGTCCGTTGTAATCCCAAATAGTAGTAAACAGCGAATATGTGATTGACTGAATTTTGTATAAGCCCCTTTCGGGGTTTCACCGCGCTTTACACAAAATAACAAGGCGAGATAGAGTCTATAGGTTCAATAGAGACAGTTTGTTAAACAAGATTCTTGGCGCTTTGGCGGTTCAATCAAAATAATGCTAGTATTATTCCTCTGCCAGTTTACGAGCTTTTTTCAAGTCTTCTGGTGTATTCACATTATAGAACGCCAAGCCTTTCTCATCGAACTGCACATACTCCTCTTCATCTATATAGCGCACACGCACATCGTCATAAAAGCCAATCACCTTGAGTCTATCCGCATCCAATCGCTTGCGAATCGGCTCAAGGCAACGCCGACTATAGAGGGCATGGAGTCCCTGCGGATACTTGTCCACACGCGGCACAATCACATCATAGGGGTCATCATCGCGCAACATCGCCATAAAGCGCAGCAAATCGGTACTGACAAAGGGCATATCACAGGCAATCACCAGCGTATACTCGCATTTGCTATGATAAATTGCCGAATAGATTCCGCCTAATGACCCCTTATCCGGCAGTACATCACTATACATCGGTAACGTCAAATGGGCATAGTCAGCGAGTCGATTCGTAATGAGAATCGTTTCTTCTTGCCCCACATCAGCCACACGCTCAATGATATGTTCAATCAGTGGCTTACCGAGAATATTGACAAACGATTTATCCGTCCCCATACGAGAACTTTTACCACCTGCACTGATAGCGATAGTAAATGGTTTGGTCATAATCGACTTGTGCCACCTTTACAGTTTATTGATTGCAACGTGTTTCTTGGTGTTCTTGGCGCTTTGGCGGTTCAATCTTTTTTGCATTTTGGCGATTCACCCTCAACTTAATGCACATACTTGGTCGGGTCTTTGATTGCACCGCGCTCTTCAAGAGCCTCATCTGCCCCTTCACGCTCAGGCGCAGCCACTTTTTTCAGATTGACTGCCGCCATCTTGAAATCCGGAATCTTGGCACGCGGGTCAATTTTGTCCAGTGTCAGTAGATTCGCCGCCGCTTCCACAAAATGGAATGGCAAAAAGATTGTCCCCACAGGTGAGCGCCCTGTCACCATCACACGACAAACCACCGTCCCACGCCGCGAAGTTACTTCCACCCAATCGCCCGAAATAATTTCGAGTTTTTGGGCATCCTCAGGGTGCATTTCGACAATCGGCTCAGGAAAAGCCTCTTCTAATTTGGTGCGACGGGTCATTGTGCCACCGTGCCAATGAAATAGTACGCGCCCTGTTGTCAGATGATAAGGATAATCGTCATCAGGATGTTCGCTATCCGATGTGTATTCCAATGCCCAGAATTTACCTCGTCCACGCGGGAAAGTATCTTCAAACAAATACGGTGTGCCGGGATGGTCTAATGCAGGACAGGGCCAATGCACGCCACCTTCTCTATCAATACGTTCATAAGTGATGCCGTAAAATGGGGGGGTGACTTCGCGCATTTCTTCCCAGATTGCTTCGGCATCGGCATAATCAAATCCAGCCGATTCAGATACACCAAGCCGTGATTCGATACGTTTCGCCAAATCACACAAAAGTTCCCAATCGGGGCGCGACTGCCCCACTGCTGGTAATGCTTGACGAACCCGTTGAATCCGCCTATCGCTGTTGGTGAATGTGCCATCTTTTTCAGCAAAACTAGCAGACGGCAAAATCACATCTGCCATTTCGCCTGTTTCGTTCATGAAAATGTCGATGCACACCAGCAAATCGAGTTCTTCTATCGCGTGCTGTGCATGACTCAAATTCGGTTCGCTCATCATTGGGTTTTCGCCCATCACCAGCATTGCCCGGATATTGCCATTGAGCGCACCGTCCACCATTTCTGTCACCGTCAAGCCGGGTTCCGGATTGAGAGTCGTTTTCCATGCTTGCTCAAATTTTAGCTTGGTTTCGGGGTCATCAACACGCTGATACGCTGTGAAGACGTTCGGTAAGCCACCGCTATCAGAACAACCTTGAACATTATTTTGACCACGTAGCGGATTAAGCCCTGTACCTGCCTTGCCGAGATTGCCTGTCATCAAAGCGAGATTCGCCAGCGAGAGTGCATTATCTGTCCCATGTACACTTTGGCTAATACCCATCCCCCAATAAAAAGCTGCTCTATCGGCTTCGGCATACATACGAGCAGCTTTGCGAATATCATCGGCAGGAACACCACTAATTTCTTCTGCCCATTCTGGCGTACAGCCTTCTAATGACCGCACATACTCTTCAAAATCTTCGGTACGCGCTTCGATAAATGCCTCATCATACAATTCTTCTTTGACGATGACATAGGCAATCGCCTGAAAAACCACAACATCGGTTCCGGGTTTTTGGCGTAACCACAGCGTCGCAAAATCGGTCAGTTCGATTTGGCGAGGGTCAATGACGATGAGTTTCGCCCCATTTTGGCGCACTGCTTTTTTGAGGAAGAGGCTAATCACCGGGTGCGTTTCAGTGGTATTGCTGCCCGTCACAATGAACGTATCGAGATTTTCCATTTCGGCAATGCTATTACTCATCGCAGATGAACCAATCGCCAACTGCAAACCAGTGACACTGCCCGCATGACACAGCCGCGCACAGTGGTCAACGTTGTTGGTTTTCAGCACCGCCCGTACAAATTTCTGAAAAATATAATTATCTTCATTCGTTGCCTTCGCACAAGCATAAGTCGCCACACTATCGCCACCACTTTCTTGAACGATAGTGGCTAATTTGTCGGCAATGAAATTCAATGCCTCATCCCATGTTGCCTCACGAAATTCGCCGTTCTCTTTAATCAGGGGATGCTGCAAACGGCGTGGATGAGTCGCAAAGTCGAGTCCGAAGCGACCTTTCACACATAAATTGCCATAATTCGGCGCACTATCAAACGGGGCTTCGACACGATAGATGGCATTGTCCTTAATGTGGATATTCATCTGGCAACCGACACCACAATAGGGGCATGTGGTTTTTACAACTTTTTCAGGGGATAGAACCTGTATCATAAAATTAGTCTCCAAATAACGACACTGTATTGATTTTAGTATAACGGAAACTGGCGTGTTATGCCGATATTTGGGATAAATGGCACAACCTCGTGCATTATGCCATACATGATAGCGATGCTTCTTGGACTTCTGTATAATTGTCGCACAATCCGAAAATATTATTAGATACACGCTTAACACGAAAAGGAAGCAAATCTCATGCCTGAAAAAATTTTAGTCGGTGGCGAATGGCGGACAACGGATAATGTACTGGAAGTCAAATTTCCCTATGATGGCACAGTCGCTGGTGCAGTGTGTATGGCGAGTCCGCAAGATATGGAAGATGCCATTGTCGCAGCACAAAAAGGCTTTGAAATCACGTGCAAATTACCATCTCATAGACGCAGCAAAATCCTCGAAAATCTACACCATCTCATGAAAGCACGTTTTGATGACCTTGTGGATGCCATGGTTATGGAAGGCGGCAAAAATCGCAAAACAGCAGTTAGTGAGACGACTCGCGCCCTCCAAACGATAAAAATCTCCGCAGAAGAAGCACGGCGCTTAGGAGGCGAAGTCTTCTCAATTGATTGGACTCCGTCCGGCGAGAACCGACAAGGTTTCACCAAACGGCTGCCAATTGGAATCGTACTCGGCATTACGCCCTTCAATTATCCAGTGAATCTGGCGTGCCACAAACTCGGTCCCGCGATTGCGACTGGAAACGCCTTTATCCTCAAGCCAGCAGAGAAAACGCCGCTATCATCGGTGATACTTGCCGAACTGGTGCTTGAAGCCGGCTATCCACCAGAGGCTTTCTCGATGCTCAATGCCTGGGGCAAAGATACAAGCTATATGGTAGA
Organism: Anaerolineae bacterium; assembly: GCA_030950085.1. GTDB lineage: Bacteria > Chloroflexota > Anaerolineae > Aggregatilineales > Phototrophicaceae > JAUZRW01. The sequence continues at coordinate 834 of JAUZRW010000033.1, read as the reverse complement.
AGATGAGCGCATCGGTGTTTTGAGTTTCACGGGCAGTGCCTCTGTAGGTTGGATGCTCAAGAGCAAAGCCGGACGCAAACGAGTCGCGCTGGAACTCGGTGGCAATGCCGGTTTGATTGTCCATAGCGATGCCGATATGGATTTAGCCGTATCACAAGCTGTCTCAGGGGGATTCGCCAATGCCGGACAAAATTGCATTAGTGTTCAGCGTATGATTATCCAGCGCGACATTTTTGAAGAATTTACTGACCGTTTTGTAGACGGTGTGAAAAACCTCAAAGTCGGCGACCCGCGTGATGCGGATACGGATGTAGGACCCATGATTACACTCTCAGAAGCCGAACGTGCCGAAAATTGGGTTAAAGAGGCAGTACAAGCCGGAGCAAGAAAACTCTATGGGCAAGAGCGCGACGGTTCGCTATTCTACCCTACTATCTTGACTGAAACTGCCCCCGATATGCGTGTCATCTGTGAGGAAGTTTTCGCCCCTGTCGTGACAGTCGTACCCTACGATTCATGGGATGATGCTGTAGCGATTATCAATGATAGTCCCTATGGCTTACAAGCGGGACTCTTCACTAACGATATGAAGCGCATCATGGACGCATGGGAGCGCATTGATGTTGGCGGCTTGCAGGTCAATAGTGTTTCGACATTCCGCGTAGACCACATGCCCTATGGTGGCATCAAAAATTCTGGTTTCGGGCGTGAAGGGGTCAAGTACACGATTGAAGATATGACTGAACTGCGCTTAATGGTCTTGAATTTGAATTAATGTAACTGCTCAGGTAGGTATAAAGGGTCGTCCAAGCAGAGCCTCATAAATAACTTGGA
>JAUZRW010000032.1 GCA_030950085.1 Anaerolineae bacterium | reverse complement strand
TTCACTGCACGAACTTCTGTCCGCAAATCTTCAATGATATTCAATAGCCCACCCACCAGATGACGCATCTTTTCGTCTTCAATTTGACTCAGGTTAAATTCTTTTGGGGGCATCGACTTTTCCTGTTTGCGCTTATTTCTTTATATTGTAGCGCTTTTCTCTTTGTTTTTCCGTCAGAATATCGTCGCTTTTTCGCTTGTTTCCACTCTGCCCCTATTTATTGAGGTGATACAATCAAACCTAGTCCTCAAGGCTTAATCATCGCCGATACGGATGTGACCCTGACAAAAGATGTTTCTGGCAAGTTGGTCAAGTATCCGACGCTTTTCGATGATATTCCGCATGGCTTAAGCAGTCTTCTGGATTATTTACAGGCATGGGAAGGGCAATCTGGCACTTAGCGCCAAGACCGATATACGGTACACTTTACGCACGATAAGATAACTTTTTCATTAAGGAGCATATGATGGCGAAAAGTAGTCGTGCGCGGACAAAAGAACGTAAACAAGAGCGTCAAAAGCAACGCCAGCGTAATCGACAATATTTGATTATTGGGGCTATTGTTATCGCTGCTGTTGCATTGGTTGGCTTATATGCCTTAGCGAATTTACCGTCAGAAGCGCCATTGCCGGATACCCTTGACCGCTATGCAGAGATTCCGCAAAGTGTCACTAATGATGGCTTCCCGATGCTAGGCGACCCATCAGCCCCAATTGAGGTAGTCGAATATGCTAGTTTTGCCTGTGTCGCCTGCAAAGAATTTCATCAAAATTCATTTGATGACTTACTAGCGCGTGTGGAAGCCGGGCAAGTTCGATTCGTTTATATCCCACGTGAAATAGGTACTGTTCCGAATGCGGAAGGCGCGAATCGCGGCGCGGTATGTGCAGGGGAACAGGGTAAATTTTGGGAAATGCACGATGTTCTTTTCCACTGGCATGATGTTTTAGGCAATAGTGCCTTTCAGGGGAATCGTATTTCGACAGGTGCTGAGGAAATTGGGCTAAATGTCGATACGTTTAATAGTTGCTTCAATAGCAGCCGTGTCTCTGACTTGCTGACTCGTGCGCGGATAGATGAGATTAGTGGAACACCATCTTTCAAAGTCAATGGTGCGGATGTTGAACCGAGAATTCAGGCTATTCTTGAGGCAATTGATAGCTTATTAGAGACCAATATATCCGATACTGAACCGGATGCGGTTGATACTGAGGCAACAGCCGAAGTCACCGAAGTTGTATCAGAAGAGGCGACAGCCGAAGCCACTGAATCTGTTGATGCTGAAGTGACTGAAACTGTGTCAGAAGAGGCAACAGTCGAAATGACCGAAGTTGTATCAGAAGAGGCAACAGCCGAAGCCACCGAAGCATCAGAATAAGTCACTAAGCGAACCCTCCTCAAAAAATGGGGAGGGTTATTTCTTCGCTCAGTTTCACTTCTTTTTTACCAGCATTGGTCCCAGCCTACGCCCCCCTAAGAGGTGCATATGGATGTGGAAAACTTCTTGTCCACCATCGTGATTGACATTGACCATCAAACGATAGCCACTTTCATCAACCCCTTGTTCTTTGGCGATTTTCGCTGCCACGATGAATAAACGCCCCAACATAACTTCATCGGCTTCGATTACGTCGTTAACAGTTGCGATTTCTTTTTTGGGGATAATCAAAATATGAACAGGGGCTATGGGTTGGATGTCTTTGAACGCTAATACAAGGTCATCTTCATAGACAATATCCGCCGGAATTTCTTTGGCGATGATTTTACTAAAAATGGTAGCCATTAATATTCTCCCTAGCTTATTCGCCTTTGAAGTTTGCTTCTCGTTTTTCGATAAATGCCAGCACGCCTTCTTGAAAATCTGAGGTGTGTGAGGCAATCGTTTGCAATTGCGCTTCGGTTTCAAGTTGTTCTGCTAAAGTCTGATTCAACGATTTAGCCATTGCCCGTTTGGTGAGTCCAATCGCTTTGCTTGCCATTGTTGCCATTTTTTGAGCGATTGCCTGTGTTTCGTTCATTAGGTCATCATGCGATACTTGTTGATTGGCAATGCCGAGTTCTACTGCTTGTTGGGCAGTCACACGATTTTGACCATCTGCCAGCACACACAATTCAAATGCCTTTGCTGCTCCAACCAAACGTGGCAAGAAATAAGTAGCCCCAGCATCCGGCATCAGACCAATATTGACAAAAGCCGCAAAAACGAAACTGCTATTTTCTGAGACGATACGCATATCACAGGCTAGGGCTAAACCTGTTCCAGCACCGGCAGCGACTCCATTGACCGCACAAATGACAGGTTTTTCGAGTTGATGAATACTCATAGCAATCCGATTTAAGCCACTTCGCAGCACATCGCCAATAGCGAGGTCTTGTCCTAATTGACCCTGCACTTCGGTCAAATCTGCGCCACTACAAAACCCTTTTCCTGCTCCTGTAATGACTACAGCCCGTACACCCTTATCACGCTTGACTTGTTTCAGGGCATCCAACAAATCACGATACATTTGTGTAGTAAGTGCATTATAGCTATCAGGGCGATTGAGGGTAATCGTAGCGACTCCGGCAGCGACATCGTACAAAATGGTTTCATAAGCCATAATCGAATCCTCATTTGATTAATTTTGAGAGTGATTGTAGCCTGTTCTAGCCATTTTGCCGATATCTAAACAGAAGTTGCTATATATAGTGGAATTTGTAGGGGCGTAAGGCATTACGCCCACAGATACAAAATATCATCCACCCAAAAATTACTACATCACCATGCCGCCATCAACGACAAGTACCTGTCCGGTGATATAAGCGGCATCATCGGAGGCGAGGAAGGCAACCGCTTTGGCAACATCTTCTGGCGCACCCATACGCCCTAATGGAATATGGCTAATGGCGGCTTCTTTCATGGTGTCATCTAAGTCAGCCGTCATGTCTGTCCCAATGAAACCCGGTGCCACCGCATTGACAGTAATCCCGCGTGTCGCAATTTCTTTTGCCAGCGATTTAGTTAGTCCAATCATACCAGCTTTACTAGCCGCATAATTAGTTTGCCCACCATTACCAGCGATACCGACCACACTCGTAATATTGATAATGCGTCCGCTACGTTTCCGCATCATTTGGCGACTAGCGGCTTTGCAACACAACCATGCACTGCGTAGATTAGTATTGACGACTACATCAAAATCTTCTGGCTTGAGCATCATAATGACATTATCACGAGTCACGCCAGCATTATTGACCAGCACATCTAACTTGCCATATGTTTTAGTAATCGTTTTTATCATGGCATCTACAGCGTCAGCATCGGCAACATCAGTTTGATAGACCATGCCATCACCACCGGATGCTTTTATTTCTTCAAGGACTTCGTTTGCCTCTGATTCGCTACTGCGAAAATTGACTATAACAGTTGCGCCACGCTTGCCAAGTTCAAGGGCGATGGCACGACCAATGCCGCGACTAGCCCCTGTCACCAGTACGATTTTTTCCTTGAAATCGGACATAAACTTTCTCCCATTGTAGTAGTAGGGACAGCATCTATGCTGCCTGTCGCAAAAATACGAATTTGTTGTTTACAAAAATCATCACCTACTATAACGTCCGAGAGGGAGATAGGCTACGGTTGACCGCCTATCCAGCCAATGAGATTGATTGTGCCGCGCAAATCGCCCGTGAGATTTTGTGCGCCAAAGCCGTTTGATGTGGCACTGTACATATCTAAGCGACCATCGACTGCTGACGTGATACCCGTAAAAGCGAGATTCAAACCATCCGGCGAGAATATAGGATTACAAGTCACAGGTTGATTGCCCGTCGCTACCCAATCGAATGTGTCTACCTCCGCAACTCGAATCCCATAGGGGCATCGTCCGCTACTACCGCCGATAGCGATGCGGTCATCAAGCGGCGACCATGCGGCACTCATCCCAAAACGAGGGAAACTGAGGTCATTCCCACGTCCGCGAATCAGTCTGCCATCGGCATTCATCAAGATAATTTGTGTTTCGCTCGGAGTTACACGCTGAAATAGGACACGGCTACCATCAGTTGACCATGTATCGGATAGATAGAGAATACTGCTATCATCGCCCTCTAAAAGCACCTGATTAACGGTATTGACAGCGACATTCGCTACCCAGAGCGTGCGTTGTGGATTTAAGAGGTCGGTTTGGTCTCCCCCTGCAAAAACAAGTAAACGACTATTAATCCAGCGTGGGGCTTCTGTCACAAAAATATCACTCACTTGACGGACTTCACGGGTTTGCAAATCCATCAAATAAAGTGTCGCCCCATAAGGTGTTTCTTCGCTCAGTGCATCACAGAAATTGGCTTCACTCGGAATCCATGTCGGGCAAGTGGCGCGGTCAGAGACAAATGCCATATAACGCCCATCCGGTGAAAATGCAGGATAAAAATCATAGCTACCAGATTGTGTCAGGTTGATTCGGTCACTGCCATCGCGTGAATACAAGAAAATATCGACGGCATATTCTGTTTGTAACACGACTGCCAGAGATTCACCGTCGGCAGTCCATGTGGGAGGGCTAAAAATTCCCCGTTGAACGAGATTCGTTGTATTCCAGACCCGATTACTAAAAGCAGCTAAAGTCTGAATATTGAGAATATAGAGACCGGGTGTCGCGCCACTGGGTTGAAAATAAGCTAATGCTTTGCCTGATGGCTCAGGATAAATTTGACCGCCTGTTGATGAATCCAATATAGCGACTTCAACGCGGTCACGACTATCGCGGTGCGTAAAATATAGAATTTCCGTCGTGTTTTCAGGTTGTGCGGTAGCAATATTGGCGATAGTTGCTTGGTCATTACTATTGGTGAAAACAATCATTGCATTATCAATGCCGTCGCGGATGTTTTCCGGCAGTGTAATCAGATTCAATTGGTCTGAGCGAAAAACAGGAATAGCCGCCGGAGTCACCGAAGCAGTTGCTGTAATAGTTGGCATCAGCGTTTCAGTCGGCGATGCTGTTATTGTGGCAGTCTGTGTTTCTGTTGCTGTTTCAGTGGGCGATGCTGTCACCGTGGCAGTCGCTGTCGGTTCAGCAGTGAGTGTCGCTATGACCGTTGGAACTATCGTCGGCGCAGGGGTAGGCGTTGGTGCAGCCAGTAAATTGCACCCTGTTAATGTCAGCACTGCCAGCACTAAAATCGTGATTTTCTGCATGGTTTTCCTGTATCTATTAAGCCAGATTCCAAACGGAACAATCATACCATAGCGCCATGAAGCGAACCTATCCACAAACTTAGCAGTAGGGCAATCGTGGCGTTAATTAGGCAACACTTCTTGTCCAATAGGGCAACGAATCGCTGTTGTGGAATCACTATGAAAGGCATAGTCATTATCACCAGCAGAAACGACAATCCGATAGCCGGGAAGAGTGGCTAAGGTATAACTTTGATTCGCTTGTGGACACCCTAAACTCGTATCACGCCAGATATACGGCACAATTTCCACCAGTTGCACGCGCCGCGTCGATAAATCAAGTTCGTTGGCTATTTGGCGTTGTACAAGCGACAAGATATCGACAGCGATCGGGTCTACTGCGAGTAATAATTCGCCCGTGATGCGCTCGGTGTTAATACAGGGTTCAAAGCGTTGCACACCCTCGCTATGATATTCATGTGCTGTATTGCCCACTAGCAAGACATAACGAAATCCTTCAACACGCACACTCGGCTGAAATGTAGCATATGCCTCCTGTGCATCCAATGTAGTTTGTTGGTCACAACCGAGATTATCATCAAACCATGTGGCGGCTTCAATGCTGACAATCTGAATACGCGATAAATCTGTATTGAGGTTATTCGCTAAGTGCCGTAAGATGCGCCGCGTTAAATCAGCGTCCGGCGTAATAGTGGTTTCTAAAATCGTGATAATCGGTATTGATGTTGCTGTTTCTGTTGGGGGTATCGGCGTTGCTGACGAATCGGGTCGTGGTGAAGGGGTAATGGGGGTTGATGTCGCTGTTGCTGTACTCGGCACAAGGGTAAGTGTCGGGATAACAACAGGTGTTGCTGTTGCGGAACACGCAGAAAGCGCCCCAATCAACAATATCAGAGCGCATAATATCCAACCTTTTATGGTCGCTGAAAAGACAAGCATCCCCTTAAACTAGCGGCAGGAGTCTTTCCTCAACTTCTTGAGTTGAAAGTCCTTCAATGCTCAAAATCTTGTCGCGGCTATTTGCCCCCGCTACAACTTCGATTTTCTCTTTTTCGACACCTAATTGTGCCGCGATAAACTCAATCAGTTCGGCATTAGCTGCTGGGTCGCTTGCCGGAGATGCTTGTAGGCGTACTTTTAGCGTGCCATCATCATTTTTGCCGACAAGTTCTGTCGCTGCTGCTTTAGTCACAACACGAATACCCACCGCTGCACCACCTCGCGCATCGGTAATTTCAAATTTACGCTCGTTCATTATCGAATTCCTTTGCCGTCGTTTAAGTATAACTAACGCATTGTGCGTCAGTGCGGACGAATCTATCTTTAGTATATATCGAAAAGAGGAATGGCGCGAAGACCATCCCCATAATTCTCTATTTGAGTGCATTTCAGAAAAGTGGCACATTCTCAATTGGGCAAGATACATCTTGCCCCTACGCTCATAATACCTTAATTACCGTAGGGGCTTAGCGTGCTAAACCCATTTTGCCAAAACGTTGAAATGCCCACTAATAGTAGCATGTCGGCTAACTTGCGGCAACTTAAAAGAAGAGCGAACCGAGAACGCGCTGTAGGATAAAAATCCCTACAAAAACGACTAGCGGACTCAAATCCATGCCCTGCATCGGCGGCAAAGCATCGCGGATAGGCTTCAAAACAGGTTCAGTAGCCTGATAGAGAAAGCGCACAATCGGATTTTCATAATCGAGATTGGGCAACCATGTCAGCAAGACACGCGCCAAGACGATGAAGCTATAGATTTGCAATGCGAACAGTAGCATTTGTACGATAATCATATGACAACCTCCTAAATGTTGTCTAACGTTACGAATTTAATGTGTTATCGAAATTAATAAGCTTAGGCGTTACGCACTTCAAGCTAGAAATCGTAGGGGCGACAGCGTGCTGCGCCCGAAAATAACAGTCAACTGCGTAAGTCCTAAAGCTAAAATCCAACTTAGATTAGGCGCGTTCACCAAAAATAGCACGCCCGATACGAAGTATTGTAGCACCTTCTTCAATCGCTATGGGAAAATCGTTAGTCATGCCCATACTTAAATCAGGTAAAGCAACATGAAAACCAGACTGTAAATGTTCCCGTAGTTCGGCTAAATCCGCGAAAATCGGACGAGTGCGCTCCATATCATCATAAAAGGGAGCCATTGTCATCAGCCCACGAATGTCAAGATACGGCAATTGCTGTAACTTTGCCACAGTATCCCAGAAATTGGCTTTGATTGCCGGCTTGTTTTTCCAGTCTGATGCTTCAAAACCATATTTTGCCGCTTCACCAGAGATATTGACTTCTAGTAAAACGGGCAATGTTCGCTGTGATTCACTTGCTAGTTGTGATAACTTCTCCGCAATTTTTAGGGTGTCAATAGAGTGTACCACATCAAAAAGTGGTTCGACTAACTTTGCCTTGCGACTCTGAATGTGTCCTATCATATGCCAGACAGGTTTTTCATCAACTTGTTCATTGACCACCGGAATCTTTTCCATAGCCTCTTCTACGCGATTCTCGCCAAAATGTCGCATCCCACACAGATTGGCTGCCACAATTGCTTCAATCGGTTTCTTTTTGCTGACAGCAACCAGTGTAACCTCGTCAGGATTGCGATTAGCACGCGCACAGGCGGTTGCAATCCTTTCTTGAACAGCGTCAAGATTAGCTTTTATGTCAATAACAGTCATAAACTCATCACCACCCCAAAGCGCCCAGTTTTACCTTTTTCTGCCCGATGCGAGAAGAAATCGTGTGTATTCTGGTAAGTACAGATATTGGCAATTTCGATTTGTTCAACGCCAGCACGCTCTAAATCCAATTTGTTTGCTGCCCACAAATCCACATAAGCTGTTCCATCATTTGGGTCACGCTGCATGAGACCGTCCAATGTGCCAAAGTAATCTTCGACAGCCGCAAGCACTTCGTCACCCACTTGGAAACATTCAAGCGAAATGCTGGGTCCAATGATGACTTGTACATCTTGTGGGCGGCTGCCATAGGCTTGTTGCAACGCCAAGACAGTATTAGATGCCATTCCTTGTACAGTGCCACGCCATCCAGCATGAGAAAGCCCAATCGCTTTTTGTATCGGGTCATGGAATAACAGAGGAACACAATCGGCATAGCGCATGACCAACGGCACATCAACGCGATTAGTGATGACACCATCGGCGCGTGCCACCCACTTTCGATTTTGGACGGGCCCATTTGCAATCACAACATCAGCACCATGCACCTGCCAAGTGGTACAAGCATTTTTTTGCTCAACATCTAATGCTTCATACATCAGTTCATGATTACGCTTCACTGCCGCAACATCATCGCCAACCGTACCCCCTGTATTGAGTGATGCCCAAGGGGATAGACTGACACCCCCATTCCGTGTGAAAATCCCATGTTTTAATTGTGTCCACATCTCCGATTGATAAAATTCTAATGAATCTTGCTGAATCCGTTTCACAGATTTGCCTTCTTAACGCACTTCAAACATAATCTGTATTATATTGTTATGTATTGCCCCTCAACGATTCCACTGTAGCCCAAAATCGTTTGAAATCTCTTAAATCAGTATAAGATTTTTATTTTTTCCATTTCTCAGTAAGGAATTGGTAGATTCTTAGAATTTTGTGATGGGAAAACCATCGTATTCTGTTAGTTTTTCTATCACCTAGCATTCAACTCATTGTCAGTGTTTGTTATTTCGTGATATACTCAAAAGTAGTGTCATCGTATGGTCAAAAGAAATAAAAAACCATGCTCGATTGATACTAATTTTGCACAAGTACCCAAAAAGCATCTATTTTGTTGTATTGATATGTAAACTTATACATTAAGTAGTCTGAGGGTCTAGGATAGTGCCTGTATTGGGAATGTACGCACTGATAACTTTGGCGAGAATGACTTTACTTTCGAAGGCGAACGCTGGAGATTGGCAAGTATGATAGAGTCATGAGTAATCTAAAGTCTGTTCCATTCGGGGATGTGACCTATTTAGTATGAAATGACATATCTTATGCTTATTCATTTGTGTCAGCAATGGGCAAAAGCCCAAACTTACTGCTCCGTTTTCATCCCCATAGATGAATCTGGGGTTTCCAAACGGAGGTTTTTTGATGAGAACGGGTTCTGATAGAATTACAGTTTTAATTATTGACGACCATCCGCTCTTTCGTACTGGCTTAGAAAAAGCATTGGAATTGATGGGTAATCTTGAAATTACGGGTACAAGTGATGATGGTGAAACAGGCTTAGAAAAAGTCAAAGAATTGAGACCAGATGTCGTGCTATTGGATGTCAATCTACCCGGTATGAACGGGTTACAAGTGGCTCGCCAATTGAAATCCGATTATAGTGATGTTGCCTTTATTATTTTGACCGCTCACCACGACACAGAACAAGTTCTCCATGCCATGAGAGCCGGTGCATCCGCTTATTGTGGTAAAGATATCAAAGCTGAAAAATTAATACAAATTATCCAAGATGTGGCAGATGGTTTCTATGTTGTGGATGACAAACGCATGAATCATAGCGAAATGACGGAATGGTTAGGGCAAAAAATTGAAGCCTCAACCGGACCCTATATCATTGATGCTGAGGGACATTATATTCCTCTCAGCCCACGCGAAATGCAAATTCTTGAGCATGTGGTTTATGGCATGATAAATAAGGAAATTGCGAACAAACTTGGCATTAGCCAGCAGACAGTTAAGAATCACATGACTTCGATTTTGAAGAAACTGAATGTCAAAGACCGCACACAAGCGGCGGTTACAGCACTCCGTCGGGGATGGGTGCGGATGGATGATAATTCGCATCAGGAGCGCCCCTAATCTTGAGGGCTTAATGTTATAACCTATAGCAGTCACTGAATGAGATTTTATATCCATAAGGGATTATTTTACTTCGATAAGGGTGCAACAACCCAGCACTTTTATCTGTGATAGAGCATAATTTCCATAGGAGATGTAGGACATGGTTTTGAATAATGACGAGATTTTTGGTGCCAGCCCAAAAGATGAGATGATTGACCTGATTACCCAAAAGGTGACGCATATCAAACGACGCTTGGGAGAAATAGTTGATCAGGTAGAAACAGTTAAATCATCAGTAGACCGTGAACAAAGTCGTTATTCCAATATTGCGACAGAGTTACGGAGTATTAAAGAGAATCTTGATACAGTACCGCGTGAGGATATCCGAGATAAATATGAAGAGGCTCTCGATGTGCGCTTCCGCCTAGCAACGATGCGTGGTCAGCAAGAAAAGTTTGAATCAAGCCGCGACTTGATGGAAGAAGAAATTGACTTGTTACAACAAATTGTGGGTCATTTGCAAGGCATTGATATGGCTGATATAGCTGATGCAAGTGGGAGTAGTAGCAATGGCAGCCTTGATATTGTGGGCATCATTCGGACACAAGAAGATGAGCGTGAGAAACTGGCGCGTGCTATGCACGATGGACCAGCACAATCGTTGACGAACTTCATTCTCCAAGCTGAAATTGTGCAAAAACTCTTTACAAAGTATCCGGATCGCGCTGGAGAAGAGTTAGATAGCTTAAAAGGCAATGCCAGCAAAACCTTCCGCAAAGTCCGTGATTTCATCTTTGACTTGCGCCCGATGATGCTCAATGACCTCGGCGCAGCCCCTACTATTCGCCGCTATGTAGAGTCATACAAAGAAAAAAGCGATATTGACGTTCAACTCGAAATTTTTGGAGATGAACGGCGCTTGGAAGAATATCGTGAAGTAATGATTTTTCGTGGTATCCAAGAGGTGATGGGGCTTGCACGAGATTATGCTGCTCCCACTGAAATTGATGTGCAATTAGATATGGCTGCCAGTGAAATCCGTATTTCTATAGAAGATAATGGGCGTGGTTTCGATGCCGAAGGGATGTTTGAGGATGGCGAAGAAGATAATTACACCGATGCCCGTGTCCAAGCCTTGCGAATGTTAAAGAGTAAATTTGAACTGGTGAGTGGTACACTTGATGTTCGTTCGGATGAAAACGAAGGCACAATAATACGAATGGAATTGCCAACTGGCGAATAGTCGGTGCAGTAGTACGATAAGCCCGTTTGAAATCTTGTAGCGATGTCATACACTGAATGCTAAGAATACTTCAGTGACTTAGGGGCAACTTTTCAAACTTGCGTTATACTATCTTTTGATTGGTTTTGTTCATTACCTTGCGATACAATCGCAGATTCCAGTAATTTGGAGGGATTTATGAGAACACGGGTAATATTGATTGTAGTGTTAATCATTGTCATTATTTTGGCGGCGGTTTTTTTCGTCACACAACAAGGCAGTACAGATAGTGGTTCTGGGGGCGAGAGTACCAGCCAACCCCGACCAACCCGAGTTGTTGATAGTGCAACACGTGAACCAACACCTACTCCTATCCCAATCGTAGAAGTTGTGGTTGCTGTACAAGATATTCCGCGTGGTGTTGAAATTCAACCGAATATGATTGAGGTTGTCGCCTTCCCACTGGATTTCTTACCGCAGGGGACATTTAGTGACTTAAATACAGTTGTTGGACGCATCGCTCGGACTGATATTTCGCGTGAGCAACTCATCCAAGCACGACAAGTTGTCACAGGACTCTTTGACTTAAGTGAATCTGGGTCAGATGCTGCTGCAATCCTAGAAGCGGGGCGCGTCGCTATTTCACTACCAATTGATGTGATTACCAGTGTGGCTTATGCCCTCCAACCGGGTGACTCCGTGGATGTGCTAGTTTCGATGCTCTTTGTGGATGTTGACCAAGATTATCAAACTATTCTCCCGAATGATAATCAGTGGTTAAATTTCAGTGTTGTTGAACCACCTGCTGGCTGTGCTGATGCTCAATTATCTGGCGATTTCTGTGTCCCTTATTACCAGATTTCTCAAGGGTCAGTCGTTACAGGTAACCAATTTGAAGTCATCCCAATTAATACAGGTCGTGTAACATTAGGCTTGCCAATCATTGAGATACCACAAGAAGAGCAACGCCCCCGTCTCGTGACACAACGTACCGTCAAAGACGCTCGCGTTATCTGGGTTGGCGAATTTCCGCTTGATGGTCGTATTTTCCAAGCCGCAGCCACACCAACTCCTAGGGTAACTCCATCTGACTCAAACTCCTCGTCCGGTGGGGCGGATGTACCGCCTACTGACACACCACGCCCACCGCGTCCAGAAATTATTACGCTTGGTGTCACACCACAAGATGCTGTTATCTTGACCTATATGGCAGAAGCACGCTTGCCGATGACTTTCGCCCTACGCTCGGCACGGGCTGTTGGTTTGCCAGAAACACAGTCAGTCACATTGGATTACATCATGACCAACTTCGGTATTCAGGTGCCTGATCGCTTTAGCTTTGCGGTGGAGCCGGCTATCCGTAGTATTCGACAATTATCACTCGGCAACGAAATTGCGCTTCAAGCGGACGCACAACCATAAGTGAATTAGGTGATGATATTATGACTAAACCGAATGAAAGCGATTTAATCCGCATTATCTTAGTGGATGACATCGTAGAAACCCGTGAAACAATCAAAAAGATGCTGGCTTTTGAAGCTGATTTCAAGGTCATTGGCAGTGCTGGTAATGGACGCGAGGGGGTCGAACTCGCTATCAAAGAAAAGCCGGATATTGTCATGATGGATATCAATATGCCGGATATGGACGGGCTAGAGGCTGCTAGTCATATCACAAAATCTGTGCCGACTACGGGTGTTATCATGATGTCGGTACAAGATGATGCGGATTATATGCAACGAGCTATGTTAGCTGGGGCACGTTTCTTCTTGCCCAAACCGGTTAATATGGATCAACTTTACAACACGATTCGCACAGTTTACGATCAATACAAACCCATCCGCGATAGGATGAAGCAATTAGAAGACCAAGTAGGAACCTTCGAGGCAATTGTCCAAGAAGAAAAAGCAACTAGCGGAGACCGTGCTGGACATGTTATCGCTGTTTACAGTCCTCAAGGTGGTTCTGGCTCGACAATGATTGCAACTAGCCTTGCTTCCGGTTTGATGAAAGATGGAGCTAAAACACTGCTCATCGACTGTGACCTGCAATATGGGGATGTAGCAACGACACTGGCAATCAAACCACAGACGACTGTTTTTGAACTCACCGAAAATGAGAATGATTTGGATTATGAGTACTTTGATAGTGTCTTGGCAACCCATGATAGCGGTATTAAAGTGCTTGCTGCACCACCACGCCCCAATTTTGGCGCAGAATTACGCGATATCCGACCTGAATCAATAGCGAATGTGATTCAGCAGGTTGCTGGTTATTATGATTTCATCATTCTGGATCTTAGCAAATCAATTGATGCTGTAACCGCTTCCTTGTTGGAGATAGCGTCAAAGATTGTCTTGATTACCTTGCCCACCCTGCAATCGATTAAGAATACGAAACTTGTGCTGGACTTGTTTGACCAGACAGGGTTCGATGCCGAAAAAACAGTATTGGTTATCAATAGGGCAGTGGAAAGCCCTAGTAAAAACCAGAAGGGTCTCATTATCGCCCCCAACCGTATTCAGAATTTTTTGAAGCGCCCAGTCGAGGGTATTATTCCGATTGTCGATGAAATGCTCATTCTCAAGGCATTTTATGACGGGGTACCTGTGATTGCATCCAGCCGCGATATGTCGAAGTCCCCAATGAAGCAACTGACTCAATTATCTGACCATTTATATGCGACCTTAATGGGCATTGAAGAGTTAGATATTGATGACGATCAACCGCAAGAGAAACGGTCATCATGGTTACCCTTTGGTCGTTAACTTAGTGTATTGGAGTACACACAATGTCTTTACTTCGTCGTATGGATAAAGGTGGTGGTGGCTCAAAAGACGGTAATAGTGACCGTCGCGATGCCGCCAAACAAGCTGCGCTGGCACGCCGCAAAGCTGCTCAGGCACGCGGCGGTAAGAAACAGGGCGGGGGCGATAATTACTCTGACCTGAAATCGCGGATTCAGAATCGGCTCTTGGCGGAATTAGACCCACAAATGGATATTAGCCGCAAAAGTGAAGTCCGCCACCAAATCCAAGAACTGTTCAACAATATTTTGGCAGAAGAAAGTATGTTATTGTCAAAATCGGAACGTGAACGCCTCTTTGAATCCATTGTAGCAGATATTCTCGGTCTGGGTCCGCTAGAACCACTTTTGGAAGATGAGTCTGTGACTGAAATTATGGTCAACGGACCCAAAAATATCTTTATCG
Source organism: Anaerolineae bacterium (assembly GCA_030950085.1). Taxonomy (GTDB): domain Bacteria; phylum Chloroflexota; class Anaerolineae; order Aggregatilineales; family Phototrophicaceae; genus JAUZRW01. Next base: position 40,798 of record JAUZRW010000032.1, on the reverse strand, counting down.
AACAGAGCGGTAAGATTACACTTTCTGGCGTGACTTTTGAAAGTGATGACCATGTGCTGCGAGTGATTGACCGTATCGTTGCCCCACTGGGTCGTCGTGTTGATGAAAGCCAACCGCTAGTCGATGCCCGTTTGCAAGATGGGTCTCGTGTGAATGTGGTTATTCGCCCGATTGCCTTATGTGGTCCGACAATTACCATCCGCAAGTTCTCAAAGACTCCTTTTGGCGTGCAAGATTTAATCCGTTTTGGGACAATGACACCGGAAATTGCACAATTTTTGCGAGCCTGTATTATGGGTTCGCTTAACAGTGTTGTATCCGGCGGTACTGGGTCGGGTAAAACAACACTACTCAATGTGCTTTCGAGCTTTATCCCGAATGAAGAACGTATCATCACGGTAGAAAATGCGGCTGAATTGCAACTACAACAGGAACATGTGGTGTCACTGGAAAGCCGCCCACCTAATATTGAAGGTAAGGGTGAAGTGACTATCCGTGATTTGGTTATTAACTGCTTGCGTATGCGTCCCGAACGCATTGTTGTTGGTGAGTGCCGTGGGCCGGAAGCCCTCGACATGCTTCAGGCAATGAACACGGGGCATGACGGCTCATTGACAACATTACATGCTAATACGCCGCGTGATGCACTGGCTCGGCTTGAGGTGATGGTGTTGATGGCTGGCATGGATTTGCCTGTACGGGCTATTCGTGAACAAACAGCTAGTGCTGTTGATATGATTGTACAACAGACACGGATGCGCGATGGCTCTCGTAAAATCATATTTATCACCGAAGTACAAGGTATGGAAGGTGAGATGGTTACGATGTCGGATATCTTTGAGTTCGAGCAAACAGGATTCGAAAATAATAAGATTGTTGGACGTGTTAAACCAACGGGCATTCGTCCGAAGTTTTATGATCGCATTGAAGATGCGGGTATTAATCTTCCGCCAAGTATCTTTGGTGTTGGACGACGCTAATGTCAGGAAGTGGTTTCAATAAGTGCGTCTTCATTGACGCGCTTATCCCTCTCCTACTACAATACAAGTAAATGGGTTTTACTGGAGTAGTTAACCGATGGCTTTTATACGAAATATGTTTGGTGGTGATAGTGTTGATGACCGCCTTGAAGAACTCAACGAGATTGATAATTTCGATTCGTGGATAGAAGCACAAGAAGAAGTGGATGCAGAAGTAGCGGCTTCCTCAACAATGGATGAGGCCCGGACTCTGCTCGAACCGCTCAATAATGTCCTTGCCAATCGCAAATGGGGACAATCTATGCGCGGCAAATTAGAACGCGCCAACGTCAAGTTGACCGTTGCAGAATACTTCGCGTCGCATTTTGTCGCGGCAGGAACATTATTTGCTTTGTTGTTCATCTGGCGTGGCAGCATTATTGCAGCAACAATTGGTGGCTTAGTGGGCTTTTTCGTCCCACGTTTCTATGTGAATCGCCAAGTCAATCAACGCTTACATGCTTTTGAAGGTCAGCTCGCGGATACACTCGGTTTGTGGGTTAATGCGCTACGGTCTGGATTTAGTGTGATGCAGGCGATGGAAGCTATTTCCAAAGATGCTCCTGAACCAACTATGACGGAGTTCCGCCGCATTGTGAAGGAAGTGCAACTTGGCATTGATATGGAAGATGCCCTTGACCATTTGTTGAATCGTATCCAGAGTGAAGACCTTGACTTTGTTGTTACGGCTGTCAATATTCAGCGTGAGGTCGGTGGTAACTTGGCTGAGATTTTGGAAGTTGTGAGCCATACTATTCGTGAACGTATCAAACTCAAGGGTGAGATTCGTGTCTTGACATCACAAGGGCGCTATACAGGTTATCTGATTAGCTTTATGCCGATTGGCTTGGCATTCCTCTTGAACATCCTGACCCCCGGTTACATGGGACAGATGATTGAGAATCGAAAATGTGGTTGGCCAATGTTAGGTGTTGGTCTAGCCTTAATTGGCATGGGTACAGCTATCATCCAGAAAATCGTTGATATTGAAATCTAAGAGGGACTACAAATGGAATTGATACAAATTGTCCAAATCACACTTGGGATTGGCTTTGTGGCAGTTGTTATCGGCATGGTGCTTGTTGGGCGACGTGTTGATACCGGTGTTGACCCCTTAGAAGACCGTTTAGGTCGGTTAGTCGGAGAGGATGAGATTATCGAATCGCTTTCCGATGTTGAGATGAAACTATCATTTGCAGAGCGTGTCATAGTACCAATCATTGAGATGATGTCGGATGGGGTCGGGCGCTTTACGCCCCAAAAACAATTAGAAGATTCACGCCGACTGATTGAAATGGCAGGACAGAGTACCGACCCAACACAATTTTTTTTGATGCGTATTGGCGCAACAATTGGATTGGGCGTTATGGGGCTGATGATGGCGCTTTTTGCCATTGAGGCTTCGCCCGTCAAATTGCTTATGTGGACAGGCGGCGGAATCCTACTGGGCTATATGCTGCCTGTTTTGCTTCTAAAGAGCAAAATTAGCCGCCGCCAATCAGAAATTCAAAAAGCACTACCCGATGCCCTCGACTTACTCGTTATTTGTGTGGAAGCGGGTCTTGGCTTTGATGCGGCGATGGGTAAGATTTATGAAAAATGGGATAACGAATTAGCTCTTGCCTTTGGTCGCGTCTTGCGTGAAATCCAACTCGGCAAAATACGGCGTGATGCGCTGAAGGCGATGGCTGACCGTATGGATGTGCCAGATGTTAGCGCATTTATAGCAGCTATTATCCAAGCCGAACAACTTGGTGTGAGTATGTCGAAAATTCTGCGTGTGCAATCTGACCAAATGCGTGTAAAACGTCGCCAACGGGCGCAAGAAAAAGCACAGCAGGCTCCTGTGAAGATGATGATTCCGATGGTTTTGCTCATCTTCCCGTCTTTGTGGGTTGTGCTAATGGGACCTGCAATTATTCAAGTGATGAGTACCGATAGCGGTGGCGCATTCTAAATTTCAACTCGGTTACAGTGTTATAGATAGCCTTCTTGCTTAGATGACGCTATCTCCTATCCATATAGAAACTACTCACCGGGAAAGCTCTTTATGACGCAACAAGCAGAAACCCGGACAAGTATCGGGTTTTTTTCGTACACAGCCATAAAAAACGTTGGACATACACTCCTAGATTTACTTTTCCCTGCTAGTTGTGTGCATTGTGGTCGCGTCGATACGGGCTTTTGTGATATTTGCCACGCTGACCTTGCCAATTTCCCTACTTCACTCTACATTACCACAACCGAAACAGAGATTCCTGTGGCAGCAACAGGTGTCCATCAAGGAATTCTACAATCGGCTGTCCAAGCCTTAAAATATCATGGACAACCCACATTAGGCATTCCGTTAGGGCAGCGATTAGCCCAAACAATCCAACAATTAGATTGGACATTTGACATCATTATACCTGTGCCATTGCACACCTCACGCTATCAGGAACGTGGGTATAATCAATCACAAGAGATGGCAGTTGAAGTCGCAAAATTGATGAACTGCCCTTGTTTACCAGATGCGATAATACGAACACGCAGCACCGATTCGCAGGTTGGTTTGAACCGAGAGGAGCGCCTCAGAAACCTCAATGATGCTTTTAGCGCACAGACTGAACTCATCAATGGCAAAATGCTATTATTGGTGGATGATGTCCAGACTACCGGAACGACATTATCTATGTGTGCAGAAGCGGCTATACAAGCAGGTGCAACCGCCGTGTATGGGATAACTGTCACGGCTGCGACTTAGTTTTTATTCGACTACCTTTATCTTTATTTTAAGGAGGTCACAATGATGGAGGGTACGATGGATTTGACGATTAGAGGTGAAAACGTCACTATCACACCGGAATTAGAGGGGTTTGTGCAAAAGAAGTTAAGTAAACTAGGGCGTTATATGCCCAATATCGCCAGCATTCATGTGGAACTTGGCGTTCAGAAAAGCCATCGTGGACCAGATATTGTATCGGCACAGATTACCCTGCGTCATAGCCGTGGTGCTATCTTACGTACCGAAGAAAAAATGGATAAAGTTGAACATGGTACGTTGAAGGCGGCGATTGTTGCAGCGAGTGACAAGATGTATCGTCGTATCAGTCGTTTTAAGGGCAAGCGGCGCGGTAAACGTGTCCGTGACCGCTATATCATGACAGAAGAAGAACTGACACAAGCCGAACCACTCCCCTCAGAATCCGAAGAGGGTGTCTCGCTGTATGATGATTACGATGTGCCGGAAGCTGATTTATTAGAGCCACAAGTTATCCGCCGCAAAACAGTGGGCATTAACGCGATGCACGAAGAAGAAGCGATTGAGCAAATGGAATTACTGGGACATAATTTCTTCTTGTTCTTTAACGCGGATACCAATAGTGTGAATGTGGTATACAAACGTGGCAATGGTGGTTATGGCGTGCTTGAACCGCAGGTCGAGTAGAACATAAGCTGATAATCAATTTTGTGGGCGGCTGATAAGTCGCCCATTTTGTATCCGCTATCCCTTTTTTCGCCACAGCCCGCCTAGCAACTGATATTTGCGGAATTCATACCATGCCATTACCGCCGATAATCGGAAGCCATGCCAACCCTCTTGATACCCCTTAAGCTCAAAGAATCGCCAGCTAAAATGCCGTAGAGGTTGCAAAATATAATTCTGCGGTTTCGGCTTAATATCTTGTTCAAACATGATTTGTGCGTCAAATTGCACATACTTGCGCTGTTTGGCGATAAATTGCCGCATGTCTTTGTAATTGTAGTGTATGAAGTGATTTTGCAATGTATCTTCTTCACCATCCAATAGCACGATTTCATGTACCGGACGTTCAGGGTCATAATGACAACGCCCGACACGCAGCAACCGAGTTTGATAATCGGGATACCATCCGGCACCTTTTGTCAGTTTACCAAAAATATAATTATAGCGTGGGATACGATAACCCACTGCACGCGGATTGATGATAACTTGTCGCACTTCTTCCGCTAATTCCGGCGTAACCCGTTCATCGGCATCGACAAATAAAACCCAATCGCTATCTGTCTCGACAGCTTTTAATGCTGCATTACGTTGTGCTGCAAAATTCTCGAAATCATGACGTATCACCTGCGCCCCAGCTTGCCGCGCAATATCGACAGTATCATCGCTGCTGCCGGAGTCAAAGACGATGCGAGTATCTGCGAAAGTCAAGCTATCGAGGCAGTCTTTAATATTTTCGGCTTCATTGTATGTGAGAATGATTGCTGTTAATCGGGTCATGATGACTGTGCCATTTCTTGCACCGTTTGGTAGGTTCCTATGATGTCATTGCTAAAATTATCATGACGTGCCTGCTGAATTTTGCGATTCATCCCAAGCACGATGAGACGTTTTGCTAATATCAATTTCCATGTCGGATAATGCTTTTTGAACAATTTGAGGCGACTTTCCCATAAGTATAATACAGATTTCGCCTTCGCTTGACTCGTGCTTTGCCCAACAAGGTGGACAATATGAGCGTTAGGAACACACAAAATACGCCATCCTGCTTTACGAATCCGCCATTGCCAATCGACCTCTTCACTATAGACAAAAAATTGTTCATCAAACATCCCCGTTTGTTGGATGACTTCACGTCGTAGCATCATTGTTGCACCGAGCATAAAATCAACCTCAAATGCTTGCTTGCCATTGTACAAGGCTTGCGGATAACGCCCATTGAATCGTCCTTCAATGAAGCGTCCGGGTGTCGGGAAAAATTCAACCCACAATTGACGCAAACTCGGAAAAGCAAAGGCACTATGTTGAAAACGCCCATCGCCATACGTCATTCGCGCCCCGACTAAGCCATTACGGGCATCTGCCATCAGACTATCATATAGTGCTTGTGTTGCCCCCAATTCAGTCAGTGTATCCGGATTCAGGAGATAGACTGCTTTGGGTAAGTCATCCATAGAGGTATCGCTACCAAAGCCCAAATGCTCCATGCCAACATTATTCGCCCGACCAAAACCCAGATTTTCTGCACTAGGAATAACATCAACCTGTGGAAATTGCACACGGATAGCCTCGACAGTGCCATCATTTGAAGCGTTATCCACCACAATCACTTGTGTACTAAGATGAGTCTGTTCTAAGTCGGCATATAGTGTTTGCAAGGCATCTAAGACCATATCGCGCACATGCCATGTAACGATAATGATGGCTAAGTCTATCATCAATCGCCTATTCGCCCAAAATTGATACCGCTTGCTGCCATAAATTCAGTCAAATCAGAAAAATCACTGACATCGACACGAATCAAGATGCCCTCACCAAAAAATGCGGCTAGTTGCCCATTAAGGTCAGATTCATCGGAAACTTCAATCGTGGCTTCTGCGGTTGCCTCAGCATCAATCGTGGCTTGGGGTGTTGCCTCAACTTCAACAGTTGTGTCAGCTTCGGGTGTTTCGATAACTTCAGCTTCGCCAAACAAGGCATCGACTGCCAGCAGTGCCTCTGTGACTTGGTTGATGGCATCCAGCGAAACTGCAAATGGCATAATCAGTACACCATATGGGATTTCTGCTGATGTTTCTACAAGGCGCACTGTTTCTGCGAGAGAATCATCATCTTCTTCGTCATCATCAGCAGCAGCATAATCTTCCCACACCGTTTGCGGCAAACCAATCGCTGTACACGCTCCTGTACTAACCTCGGCAAGTAATTCGTCATAGTCGGCATATTCATCAACATCATTCAAATCAGCAATATCATAACCAGCCCCGCGTAACATCATGGTTGGGATAACCCACGAGTACAAATCGGTATATGTCGTGCGACAGAAGGTATTATCCGCCACAATTGCCAGACCTGTATCTTGGCTAGAAGTTTCTAAGGCTTCCAAGTTGGAAAGCAGTACACCCGATTCACCTGTTTTAGCATTGCGACCTGTTCCGCGTTGAATCTGTAAGACAGGGATACCACATTCTTGACCGAATGCGCCAATTAATGTTAAACCATCAATCCATGCCGCCGAAACTTGTCCACTTGTCGGATTGCAGACCGCAGCGAGGGCTCCGGATTGTGAATCAGCAATGCTGACTTCCAAACTGAGTGCTGTTCGTCCTGCTAATTGCGATTCGAGTTCACCGACTAAATCTTCAGCCGTATCTGTATCACTTGCTGCAATCACGAGTCGCAGTGGATTCTCTTCACTAAACCCTACCGGAATAACAGTGGGGACATCCGGCAAAGGTATTGAGAAGGGTGTTGCTGTTGGGCGCGGTGGGACTGTTGGTGTCGGGACAACATTGCTACCACAAGCGGCTAATGTGAGTACAAAAACAATCCCAGAAAAAAAACGTATCGGGTTGGTCATATCGCCCCCAATGAATTTGCCAATATTATAGAGATAATCATACCACTCAATCTTCATCTGCGCCGTAAGGGGTTGCCAATTGAATATCGCGTGCGCCGACAAAAGCATTCTCGACACCGATACCCACTTGTTCATGAATTAAGCCCGCCCAACAGGTTTGCGGATTAGCCGCTTCGTTAAGGTCTGTCATGCGGATTGCACCCCAGACAACGGCTTGTGTTTGCGGTGGTAAATATTGAAATTCACGCCCGGTATCTTCATCAACGATCGTTACCAAGTCATCGTCTGAGCCAATCGCCCAACGATACGGAAACGAAGCGATTGATGTGGCACACTGAATACCGACACGCCATGCGCCGGGTTCTTCTAATGCGCCCAGTGAGGCAGCATTCTGGTTTTGCTCATAGACTGTACCCGGCATGGGAGAGGTGGTTCGCAGAGGGACATCACTATAATTATTGATGGTTAGGCGAAAAACCAGCATATCACCCAATGGCACAGTGACCACACTTGCTCGCACTGCTTCGGGATATTGTGGCAATGCTAGTAAAGCGCCTGTACTGTCCAAATCACCATAATAGCGGTCATCGTAGGCTATTGGCATGAACAATACATCAGCATCAATCGCCTGTGGTGCGATTTCTGCACGCGGCTTGCCACCCATGCGAATCGCTAATCGACTTTCACGCCGTACACGCTGCCCCTCATCATCTTGTGCGATGACAACAATCGCATAATCGCCATCGGGCGGTGGGTCTTGCCCTAAATCGACACCGCCTTCATAGTCAAATGTATAACGCCCTGCCTCGCCATCGCGTGACCACTCTTCGCGTTGGGCAATCGGAAAGCGGTCTCCATCTTCTGTGACCAAAAAAGCATTCAAATTGGCTTCTTTTTCCAGATAGACATTAATCACCACACGGTCACTGATTCCGTCTTGGTTGGGCGTAAATTCGCGTGAACCCACTGTAAATGTCGAAATCAGGGGCAGGGGAGAATCGGCATCTTCGATAATCAGTGTGCCGTTTGCCTCTTCTTGTTCACCATCATTCGCGGCTGTCAAACGCCATGTATAGACACCATCGGGCATCAAACGGCGTTCTATGACGACATCATCTGAGAAAGTTTCATCTGCGTTGATATAACCATCGACCACGCCACTGAACAAAACGCTATAATCGCGTGGACTGCGGCTCTGATTCTGACGAAAGATAAATTCGCGCCCATCTTCACGGGTAAATATGAGTGAAATGATGGCACTGCGCGATAGTTCGTAGCGGAATGTTGTAATATCGCTATCGCCATCAGCATTAGGGGTGATGCGCTCATCATCAAAACTTGCACGCATAATAAGCGGCGCATTGGGCTTGATGACTATCGTACCCAGCACATAAACCAGTGCTAGACCGACCAATGCCGCAACAATTGTTAGCCAAATTGGAAATCGCATCGCTTGTATTAATCCCGATTGCTGTACAAAATCGTTCCAAGTCTACAAAGCACAGTCAGTAACGGCAAGTGGCAACCACGCTTGCTATCAGCATCGCATACGAGTAGACTGTTCTTCCATTCCTGCATTAGTCGGAAAAATGAACAGGCGAATACATAGACTCGCTTGCAGATTACAAACAGTTTGTCAACAGAATTCAGAAAAAATCCCATGAGCGAAAACGAAACGACAGAGAACACAGGCGATATCGTCTTTGATGCGATTGAAAACGCCAAACCGAATGATGACGACTTGATTAAATTGCCACTGATACGCGCCAATAACGATGTGATTTTGCCGCATACCATTGTGCCGCTACCCCTCGATTCTGACAAGATTCTCAATTTTGAAGCGGCGCACTTTGCAATAGAAAAACACCAGACGGCGATTTACGTGAATCATCATCAAGATAGACAAGATAAGCCACTTAAAGAGCAGTTTGAGACCATTGGTACCGAAATTGCTATCATTGATATCACGAAAGATGAAAGCGCCTTATTTGGGATACAAGGGCGGCGGCGCGTCGAAATTGTAGGATTAGTGCAAGAGACACCTTTTCCGATAGTAACAGCGCGGATTGTCGAAGAAAGTATCGAAAATATCAATCACTTGGAAAAACAGAAAGCGATTGCCCTTGATTTGTTTATCGACATTGCCGAACGTGGCGAGAATATAAATCCAGATATTGAAGATTATATCCACAGTATTGCTAGTGTATCTGAATTAGTCGATTGGCTGGCATCGGTTATCGCCTTAACAACAGAAGAGCGTCAGGGCTTGCTCAATGAACGCCTGATTGATGTGCGCTTTGCGAAAGTAGTTGATTATTTAGAGCGCGAAATAGGCGCAATCAATGTCCAAGATGATGTCAATAATCAAGTGCAAGATGAAATCAACCGTCTTCAGCGCGAAGCCTACCTGCGAGAGCAAATGCGCGTTATTCAGATGGAATTGGGTGAAGGCGATGTCTTTAACAGCGATTTAGGTCAATTACGGGAGCGTATCCTTGAGGCGAAATTGCCCGAAGAGGCTCATAAACAGGCATTAGATGAATTACAACGGCTAGGCATCATGTCACCGCTTGCGCCGGAAGCCAGTGTGATTCGTACCTACATTAATTGGATGCTTGATATCCCTTGGCACACTGCCAGCAAAGATAACTTGAACTTGCGCCATGCTGAAAAAGTGCTGAATCGGGAGCATTACAGTCTGGAAAAGGTGAAAGACCGCGTACTAGAACACATTGCAGTGCGAAAAATGGCAGGCAGCGATATGAAAACGCCGATTCTGTGTTTTGTCGGTCCCCCCGGTGTGGGCAAAACATCACTTGGTAAGAGTATCGCAGAGGCATTAGGGCGTAAATTCGTGCGGGTGAGTCTCGGTGGGGTGCGTGATGAAGCAGAAATTCGTGGACACCGCCGTACCTATATTGGTGCAATGCCGGGTCGTATCATTCAGACGATAAAACGGTCTGGCACAGTGAATCCTGTTTTTATGCTGGATGAAATCGACAAAATGAGTGAAGACTATCGTGGCGACCCAGCCGCCGCCTTACTCGAAGTGCTAGACCCTGAGCAAAATAACGAATTTGCCGACCACTATTTAGAAGTCCCCTATGACCTCTCGAAAGTCTTGTTTATTGCCACCGCAAACGAACTCTATCCTCTGCCGGAGGCGCTTGAAGACCGTATGGAAATCATCGAATTTCGGGCGTATACCGAAGAGGAAAAATTGCAAATTGCCAAACGCTTCTTGATACCGAAACAACTCAAAGCGCATGGTCTGGCACGGCGCGGCATCACATTTCTGGATGGGGCATTGCTGCATATTATCCGCCACTATACCCTTGAAGCCGGAGTCCGCAACTTAGAACGAGAAATTGCCAATGTTTGTCGTAAAGTTACGCGCCTTGTCGCTATGCGGAAAAAATATCCTAAACGGCTGACACCCAAGTTAGTAGAAAAATATCTGGGGCCCCCGTATCTGATTGACTCACAACTCAACCGAGAAGACAGTATCGGTCTTGTCACCGGTCTGGTATGGACATCGGGCGGTGGCGATATTCAGATTATTGAAGCGGCACTGCTGCCCGGTAAAGGCTCATTGACACTCACGGGTTCAATTGGCGATGTTTTGCAAGAATCAGCCCAAATTGCTTATGCCTATATGCGCTCTCAGGCGCTTGATTTGAGCGTGTCGGATGACGATTTCGAGAATTATGATATCCATCTCCACATGCCAGAAGGAGCAGTACCTAAAGATGGCCCCTCAGCAGGGGTTACATTGGCAATAGCGATTATTTCTGCTTTCACAGAGCGCAAAATTCGCAGTGATTGGGCGATGACAGGTGAAGTAACGCTACGAGGGCATGTTTTACCAGTTGGCGGTGTAAAAGAGAAAATTTTGGCGGCACGGCGGCGCGGAATCATGAATGTTATTTTGCCTGCCGACAATGAAAAAGATTTGGCTGATATCCCCAAACCGGCTTTGCGCGAGATGAATCTCAAGTTTGTGCGAACGATGCCAGAAGTCATGGCGATTATGCTCCACGATGCACCAGAATTTCGTGAGCGTGATGCGCTTGAAGATGATAGCAATCCAGAAGATGAAAATTAAGCCCCTTTCGGGGTTTCATCGCGCCTCACACAAAATAACAGGTGTGAGATAGCGTTTATAAGGTCAACAGAGATACTTTGTTAAACAAGTAGATTTTCTGTGAATATACGGCAGAAGCGCCCATTTATCTATATAATTGATGGGCGCTTATCCATTATTGATGGCAGAAAAATCTTATGAAACAGCTTATTTATCTCTCCCTAATTGGACTCCTGTTTGGATGCAGTGCGGCATCTCAACCCACCGTGATACCCTCACCCACGGCTGCACTGTGTCTCGGTTTTGTGCTGGATGATAATCTCACCTGTACGGTTGTCGATGAAGGCAATGTCTTTTTGCAATCTACTAGCAGCGACTCGGTGACGATTAGCGATGATGATTTTACAATTTCGATACGTGGGTTGGTACAATTGCGCCGATTTTCTGACCGCTTCGTGATTAATGCCCTTGAAGGCAATACCGTTGTGACTATCCAAGAACGAACCCATGTTTTGCGTAGTGGTCAAACGCTAACATTGCAAATTATTGATGATGAAGTGCAAGCACCTGATGGGATAGCAGAACAAATTAGCGCCGATAATCTCACTCAAATTGCCAGTGACCGTATCCCACGTCCCGAAGAAACCGATGCGCCCAATGAGGAGGCAAGTGCTGAGATGACAGAGGAGGTCGCCACAGAATCTGTTGTCAGCGATGATGATAGTGAGGGGGCTTTATCTGATACTGATGATACTGAGAATGTGGACGATGAGAACGATGACGGCGAGGCAATTGTGCGTGCTACAGCATCAAATATCCGCAATCTGGGAAGCAATATTGATGAAGATTGTGAACCACGCCGCGCATGGAATACTCGATATACAGTGGTGGCTGGAGATGTAATGGAATTCATTGCCCGTGACTTTGGTACAACAGTGCGAGAAATGGCACAGGCAAATTGTATTATAAATCCTAGTGTCTTAGTGATTGGTCAAGTTTTGCGCGTACCGCGTGAACGTGCCACCTTAACATCTAGCCCGACTGCCTTTCGTGCCGATGAAACAACGCTAACAGTCGGAGAGTGTACTGTATTGCGTTGGGATGCCTTTGATGCACAGTCAGTTTATCTGGATGATGAACAAACGACGACTAATACACAGCGAATTTGTCCTGAAGCAACGACAACGTATACACTGCGAGTTGTTTATCGTGATGACAGTGAAACAAGTCGTGAAATTAGAATCACTGTCAACCCGTAATTCAATCGGTCAGCACCTCAGCTAGTGCTTGGATAAAACCACAAAAGCTATCGAGCAGAAATGCTGAAATGCTTGAGTTTTGATACACCCATCTTCATTAAGCAATAGGGGCAGGAAAAGGTTTGCCAAAACGTTGTTGGAACTCGCCCAATGCTCGATATGACTCATCTCGGATGATTTCCGAACGGTCACTCAAGCCAACATAGAGGCCGCCTATCTTATTCGTTAAGCCTAATTGCCCAATGGTGGCGATTGCTAGTGCGCGGATAAAAGGGTCTTCCTCATGCGTAAATGCCACATCAAGGAAGGTATTCGGTGGTGTATCATAGGATAGAATCCCAGCCTCGATTTGCTCTTGTATCCACTGATGCAGCCATGGTGCTTCTTCAATATCAGGATAAATATGGATACCTTTGAGACTAGCTGCATAAATATCGGAGAATACATTTTCTGCTGCCAAACGAACATAAAACTCATTATCTTCCAAAAAGATGTCATTGAGCGTGATAAGCGCCCAATCTGCCCGTACTCGCCCAAGACCGAAGACTGTTGAACGGCGTACCATCATTTCTTTTGATTTAACTGCTTCAAATAAGGTCAAGTAACCCTCTTCACGATTAGCCGCGAGACTTTCCGCAATCGCACGTTGCACCTGACGGACTTCGCTCTCTTCAAAGACCTCAGTAAGGGCAATTAGCGCCTCTTGTGTGCCAATTGCACTCAGGGCGAGGGCTGCCGCCGTTTGTACATCCAGATTATCATCTTGCAAAGCATGGGTGACTAGGGGGTCGATAGCCGCCTCATCTTGTAAAACGCCCACACCTAAACAACCCAACTTACGAATCTCAGGGTTGGGATGCCCCATGGACTTTCTAAAAATCACTAATGCACCATCGTCACGCATCCCTAACAATGCCGCCGCAATCCGTTCGCGCACCAATGTAAATTGGTTTGCCGCAACCATTAAATTGCCCAGATAACGAAATAGGTTATTTCGCCATTTAACGTCTGTCCCTGCAAAGCGAAGCCATCTTGTGAGGGTTAAGATATTCTCATGTAACACATCCATATCATTGTGAGACAGTTGTTGTGCAACGAGACCATCAATATCACGCATCTGCGCCAGATAGCAAATGGCATGTTCCCAATCAGGATTGGCTTGTTTGTTAAGCAGGGTAAATTCATCGGCATCTTCGACAAAACATGCCGCAAGATACGCTGTCGTGAAAGCATGGCGGAATTGATAGCGTCCCCCACGATATTGAACCAGCAAACCTGCTTCCACCAATGTCTTGAGCAGGGTAGATTGCTCGTGGCTTATTTGGCGCTGTTGTACGGCAATCGCTTTTTCATCATCGTTCAATGCTTCTTCCGCAGTATCCGCGAGACCACTTGCACCTTCTACTTTATCTGGCACATTGGTTTCAGGCTCAGTAGGGGTGACTGTACTTTCTTCACTGTCAAGATGACTAAAAAAACGGTCATAATCTTCGTCATTAGAAGCAATTTCAGGCTCCGATTCGGTCATAGATTCTGCTATAGGCACATCGTTGGCTGAAGGTTGTGGGGTTTCCAGATTGGCTAATTCACGTTCCATAGCCAGTGCAAGCAATTTTTTGTGGGTGATATAACCGTCGTCAAGCTGCATTGCCGCCATACTACTGAGTTGTTCCATCATATCGTCAGCATTGGGTAGCACAGTCCGCAGATAAACAGCCATCTGTTCACTTTCATTGCCGATGTCGTCTAAATAATAAGACATCGTATGCAGTGTCGTATCGAAGGCATTCATCCCGCGTGCGGCTTGACCAACCGCCGTATAAAACATATCTGACTCATGGAATGTTTCAGGGTCTATTTCTATCGGTTTTTCCGAAAATTTCTCCCATTGTTCAGCATATTTGCGTGCTGCATCGACTTGTAATTGGTCGTCCCATGGGCGTAAGAAAACAGGCATTGCGCCAACATCCATAAGTGGGGCGTATCCATGGGGCGGCATTGTTACAATGATGAGATTATGTTTATATAGTGTGATGAATTCTTTGAGCCACGCCATGATTGCCGGACGGTCATGATGAGGGATATCATCGTAGCCATCAATGAGTACCAATGCTAGACCTCTTTCTAGCAATTCATAGGTGTTGCCCCCAATTCGTTTGGATGTCATCCAATCAACCTCAGCTTGTAATGCTCGAATTAAGGGTTCAGCAGGGTCAATGTGCTGACCGTATTCGCCCGTTGTAGGTAGCACACTTGCTAAATGAACATACACTGGCGCGAGTTGACGGAAACGAGATACAACAACAGTGGCTTGACCGAGTGGCACATCTTCTGGTGCAGTGGATTGTGTATCAGCTTCGCTAGAAACCCCTTCTGCCTCTGCTTGAGATTCTGCGCGACGTTGGATCACTCGTTCCATAAGGGCGACACGCTTCTTGATACGTTCTGCTTGCTGTTGCGGTGTTAGGTCATTTTCTAATTGACGCAGTTGCTGTGAAACAACATCATCAGGTTGCTGGAATTCAATAAATCCGGTACTCCACAATGCGATTGTCATTAAAGCTGTTGTGCGCCCACTGCCGGGCAGCCCAATGAGTATTAGTGTGTCATCACTACGCCCTAAACTCTCAATATCAATGATAGGGATATTATAGGGTGTGTGTAAATAAGGGTAATCATGGATGCGAGGGACTACCTCAAAACCTCCCCGTTCTAATTCAGCACCTTCATCTGGGATTGTGACGAAATCAGGGGGGGGGATGAAGTGTGGTTCCATCAGAATGGTACTCAGAGGAACTTTATGACTAAATAAGTGCGATGTTTGTGCTATCTCGACTAAATGACGCAAATATCCTTTGTCAATTGCGCCATGTGCATCGGTTTTGACTTGTGGTTTTTCTGCATTGGACTCCAACTCACTGATGTATTTCCATGCTCGATTGGCAGCAATCGTCCCTGCGATTCCGGTGGCTAATCCGGCACCAAAACTTGACCAGTTGATATTTTCAACCATTTCACCATTCCTTTATAACGCGACAAGTAGACGCTTACAATTTCTACAGTAGATGAGTTCTTCACTGCGCCGAATCTCTTGTGTGACCACCCCCATCTGGCGAATACCACAGGCAGAGCAGGTATCGTCTGAGTTAAGTTTGGCAATCGGTTGATTCGCCTTTTGTGGGCGCATGGTGTCATACAACTTGAGATTCGTCTCATCTACAGCCGCAATTGCCGCAATGCGTTTTTCCTGCAAATGACTCACTTCTGATATTAAGGCTTGTTTCTCAGATAGCAAATCTTGATTTTCAGTTGCGGCGGCTTCCATGACCTGTGCTAAGGTATCTTGGGCATCGTTTAAGACTGATTCTGCCTCTTCTACACCCAGCATAACTTCCAACATACGGTCTTCTAACTCAGCGTGCCACTTTTTCAAGGATTCGATTTCGTTTTGCATATCTTGTAGCTCTTTGGGATTCGTCACCGAGCCGCTATAGAGCCGTGTTTCTGTATTGTTGCGTTTGCTACGAGTTGATTGCACCTGTAGTTCAAGGTCACGCAAATTTTTTTGTAAAGGCTTTAACTCTTCCTCTGCTATATCGACTGTAACTTGGGCAGCTTTTACAGCGTCATTATCGGCTAATTGGGCTTCAATGGCTTGCAATCGCTTATCACACCGTATGAGACCTAAATCAATTTCTTGTAATTTGTAAAGGGCTTTCCCCTGATTCATCAACTTATACCTTAAGTTTAGTTGGCTTAGGAAGTGTTTTCAGCATAAAATGAATATGCTTATTATCGCCAAATTTGGCATGATTATCAATTCTAGCCGATACTGTTCTAATTGCCCAACGTAAAGGGGAAGTCATATGCAAGAAACAACCTATAGTGGTTTTGTGGCACGCGCAGAGTGGCGCTGGGTTTTTCTCGTGAGTGTTACCTTGCTGTTATTCACATTTACACCCTTTATCATTGTTGCTGTCTTGAATCCGCCGGGGGCAGATTGGCAATTTATGGGTGCGCTTCATGATTATCAAGATAGTGCCGCGAGTATGGCACGGATTCGGCAAGGGGCAGCAGGACAATTCTTGACACAATTCGCCCATACACCCGAATCGCAGACAGGCGCTCTTGTACATCCGATTTATGCTTTGCTTGGACAAGCTTCGCGCTTTAGCATTCAATCACCTATTATGTGGTTTCATCTCGGACGGATGGTTGTCTCTATTTTTATGTACGTTGCCATCTATCACTTAGGGGCAAGTATTTGGGTGAAGGTCAATACTCGCCGTATCTTTTTCGTGATTGCTACTATCGGGTCGGGCTTTGGTTGGTTGTACGCTTTGCTAACAGGTATCTCAAACTCAGTGGTTGTTCCAGATTTGATGATTCCACAGATATCCCCTTTCTTTAGTGCAGGGGTGAATGTCCATTACCCTTTGACGATTGCTTGTTTAGCTTGGTTAGCCTCTGTCATTGTGCCTATCTTTCGTCCGGGCGAAACCCTAGAACCCTCAGTTGCCAATGAGGGACTCATGGTATTTTTAGTGAGTTTACTCTTAGCCTTTGTCTATCCGGATGCTTTATTGCCTATTGGTATTGCCTATGTGTTGAGTATCGGCGTTCATTTGGGAGTGCAACGGAAACTATCGACACGCGAAATTCGGTGGGGTTTGTGGATTCTCGTTCCAGCATTGCCACTCATCGCCTATTATTTGCTCACATTTGTCAATAATGCGGCGGTAGCTGAATGGATAGCACAGCGCGGCGATAGAGTACCATCTTTACCTATGTTATTGCTGAGTCTTGGTTTGCCCTTGCTTATCGCGCTGCCGGCACTTTATCGCGCAGGACGGCGTTTTGAGGCTGATGGAGACCGTTTCATGCTGCTGTGGTTGCTGTCGATGATAATCACCATGTACTTGCCGCTTAAGCTCAATCAATATTTCTTAGCCGGGCTGATGCTCCCTGTGGCTTATTTTGCAACGCGAGCAGTGGTCGATTTCTGGTTTGGATATGTGAAGCGCCGTTATCGGGGTTGGGTTTACGTCACAATTGTTCCGCTATTCTTGCTGTCTCATATCTTGTGGCTCTATTTACCGATTGTACCAATCGTACAAGGCTGGAGCAATGTCGATGCCAATGTATTGGAACAAGATTATGTCGATGCCTTTGATTATCTGGACAGTGAGATTCGCGCTGGCACTATTATCTTAGCCTCTCCTGATGTTTCGACGTGGATTCCTGTTTGGACAGATGGTCGTCCTGTTTATGGACATTATGCTGAGACAGTTGATGCACAAAGCAGCCGACAAGCGGTCAGGGAATGGTATACTTTAAGTGGAGATGATTGCCTGCCCTTACTGGAAAGATATCATGTCGCTTATGTGATTTTGGGTCCACGCGAAAACCGTATCGGCAGTGGACAATGTGTTCGTAATCTCATTCTCGCTGCTTCATCAGACAATGTGAATGTTTATGCTGTCTCGCGTAACATTCCACGTTAAGGGAAAATATTGTACCATGTCCATTCATGATACTTCTGAATCTCGGATGCTTTTTGCACCCCGTCCGTCTGCCAAGCGACGGATACAATTGCGCCTCTCGGAACGCCGTTTGCTGATGATGGTGGGTGATGCTTTGGCAATTATCGCGGCTATCTTAATCGCCTTATTCATTTGGGCTGTCGTTGGCGAGAGAAATTATGATTTACCTTTTTTGCTGGAACAGGTGCTATGGTTTGTGATTTTGCCGAGCTTATGGTTCTTGTTGGCAACTGCCAATGATTACTATGATTTATCCCATGCCGCCGATAGAATAGCCTCACTCACGCGGCTTATGTTGATTACGTTACAACTGATTGTCGTTTATGTCGTGGTGTTCTTCTTTGCTGAACCGAACACACTCCCACGTTTGTTCATATTGTATTATGGCATTGTGTCATTTTTCTTGCTGGCATTGTGGCGTATTCTCAATCCGGCTTTAATTGGTTGGGCAAGTGAACCGCGCCGTGCTTTGGTGATTGGTACGGATTGGGCAGCACAAGCCATCATTGATATTTTGCTAGAAGATGCTCTTGATGCCTACCAAGTACTAGGTGTGATTCGCATGAGCGAGAAAGATGAGACTCAAACGGTCAAAAGTATTGCGGTCTTGGGCAATGGTAGCGATATTTTGCCGATTGTTCTACGCGAAGGGATTAGCGAACTCATCGTGACATCAACCCGTGAATTACCGGGTGATGTGTTTCAGGGAGTGATGGATGCTTATGAACACGGTGTCGCTATTACGCCGATGCCCATTTTATATGAACGCATGACTGACCGTGTTCCGGTGGAGCATGTCGGCGATAATTGGGCTGTCGTATTGCCGATAGGCGGCACATCGGTTTTTAATCCATATCCCTTGCTCAAGCGGTTAATGGATATTGTGATGGCGCTGATTGGCTTACTCTTCTTCGCACCGCTATTTCCATTGATTGCCCTTGTAATTAAGTTGGACTCTAAAGGCGCAATTATCTTTTCACAAAATAGAGTCGGACTCAATGGGCGCGAATTTACGGTGTATAAACTGCGCTCAATGGTCAAAGATGCCGAAGCGAAAACCGGACCCAAATTCGCAGAAAAAAATGATGCTCGTGTGACACGGGTAGGCAATTTTCTCCGTAAAACACGCCTCGATGAAGTTCCGCAATTATTCAATGTGCTTAAAGGGGATATGAGCATGATAGGACCCCGTCCTGAGCGTGCCTTCCATGTCAATCGCTTGCAGGAAAAAATCCCGTTCTATCGTACACGGCATACGATTCGTCCCGGTTTAACAGGGTGGGCGCAAGTCCGTTACAAATATGGCGCAACCGATGAAGATGCACTGGTGAAATTGCAATACGATTTGTACTACATCCGCCATCAGTCGATTATGCTGGATATGGGTATTCTGATTCGTACAGTGGGTAAAGTTTTGAGCATGGCAGGGCAATAAATCCATCACGAAACTGCCGCAAAATCGCTCACAATCACCAAAAAACTCGTCACAAACCAGAATGTACTATAGCTTAAAGCGCGTTTTTTCCGACGTGCTGCCGCGTATAGAATGACCATAATTTGCATCCCGACAATAAAACGCAACATGCCCAATGGTTCGGCAAAGGTTGATAATGGCACAAAGGGTATAATCACAATATTTGTCAGCAAGTGCCATGTCATCAGTGACCAGCCACGAATGGTACTTTCGGGCTTGTTGCCAGCACGCACTTGAAGCGTATAGCGTGTATCCGCAACGACTTGCCACAACGCCCACACTGTCGGTAGCATAACAAACATACCCATCAGCAAGCCAAGCACAATTGCTGCGCTGGTATTTCCTGCGCGTATCGGTTCAATTATCAAACGAATGAAACCCATAAATGGCACAATCGCAAAGCCTGTTGTGCCAGCACCACCACTACCAATGCCAAAACTACCGAAAGCGTTGTATAAAATCCCTTGCCAGATGATAAACGGCAGCAGCACAATTGCGCCAAAAATAAATGCTTGTGGAATTTTTCGCTGATAAAGCAGGTACACCCCATATGCCGCCGGGAAAAAGAGTGTCATCTCTTTGCTGAGTACCGATAATGCGAAGATGACAGCCGCCCATCGCCAGCGATTGTGTCGCATGAGGTAGATACCGCCGAGTGCAAGGGCATAGGCTAAGGTTTCTGTGGTGATGAGGCGTGCTGCACCAAACATCCCTAGCGATAAAGCAAAACCAAGGGCTATCCAGCGATTTGCCTTGTGTTCGACTAGCAATTTTTCCAGTAAAACCGTTCCACCGCCAAGCGCAATCAAATTGACCAGCAATAAAGCCCATACCAGTAATGAATCTTGCCCAAATGACACAATTCGACCCAAAACAGGGAGCAAAATCCGTTGGGCGCGATACGACGGCACATCAATATAGGCTTCGCTATCAATGCCATATCGAGCTAGATAATATACAAATTGTCCATCATAGCCTTTTTCTGTGTACTCATTGTTTTCTAGTTCTTCAGGTGCAAATTCTGAGCCTATCGTGACAATGGCTAAAGCATCATCATAAACATTAACAACTGCCAAGACATAAATCAGGCACAATAGGGGGGCAATAAAAGCAGGTCGAAGCATTGAACCTATGCGGAAATTTGACATCAACGGTATCATCTTTCTTAATATACTCATGTTACGGACTTGTCGATTTATCTGGTATTCGTTTGGCAAGGATGTTTACAGTTATGAGTCGTCAGTTTACAGATGCACTTAGGCTATCGTATTGAAAACTGTGAACTGTAAACTAAAAAAACGAATGTTATGCTAGGGACATTGTCTGATGACCTGTAACTGCGTAACGTGAATTATATATACTGGTCATTATTCTACTCATTGAGGCTCTATGACGAAAGCAAGAACTGTCACCCGTGCGCGTCGAAACATTTGGATGTTTGCGCTTTTATCACTTGTCTTTGCCTATCTATCTGTATTGGGCGCGACTTTCAATGGTGTTCTAAGTTTGATTGACTTGCAACCCTTCACACTCGGATTATTCGGAGTCCTCGCCACATCATGGTTGTTCGTGCGTTGGCGTAGGGGGTGGATATGGCATCGCACGGTACTCGACGTGGTTTTTTTGCTGTGGGGCATTGCTTTTGTTATGTCGATTGCAATGAATCTGGCGACATGGCGACGGAGTATTGAGGGCATGTGGTACATGATACTCTATGTCAGTTTGTGGTTTATGCTGTTGGATATGCTGGCAAATGGCGGATTATCTCGACAAGTCCTCGCGCAGAGTTTCGTGTTTTCAGGTTTTGCCGTGATGCTATTCGGCTGGTATTCGACATGGCTACTGATAGACCTAAACGGCTTGAGCGAACTTCCGCGCCCAAGTGGGCTTATCGGCAATGCCAATGCTTTTGGTGCGTATATGTTGATGTTGATTCCATTTGGCATAGTACAAGTGATTAATGCCAAAAGACGTTTTCCACAAATCATTATGGGCTTATATACCCTTTCTGCCTTTTTCTTGTTGATTCTGAGTCAATCACGCGGCGCATGGATTGGCGGCATGGCAGCAATCGGCATCTTATTTTTGCTGCTTTTGGCAGACCATAACTTGCTATCTGTTTCTGCTATCCGAACATGGTGGGGCAAGCAATCGCCTATACTGCGAATTGTCTTGATAGCAGTGATAATTGCCGTTTTACTGATAGGCGTATTTATGGTCTATTTCTTAGTGAATTCACTATCCGTTGCCGGACGGTCACTGTCATTACGCACTTATCTCTGGAATGCGGCATTGTCTATGCTGCAAGAGAGTCCAATCTGGGGAAAAGGATTTTTCACTTACGGTCAACATCTAGCTAAATACGCTTCTATCCCACCGACACAGCCACAGGCACATGCCCATAATGTCCTGTTCACGATTGCGGCAGAAATGGGATTGTTAGGCTTACTAGCGATTACCGTAACAGTCGGTCTTGCATTACGCGCTATGCTACGAAATTGGAAAACCATTACAGGTTTCGAGCGCCCGTACTATATAGCCGGTATTGCCGCGACGATTGGTTTTGGGGTTCATCATTTGCTGGATACCCCGTCCATGATGCCTGTGATTGCCATAGCGGGTTTACTGATGCTGATACTCGCCACTGCGCCGAATGACCCACTACCGTTACAGGCGAAGTGGCGTAAAATCGGTCATCCTATTAGCCTGATAGCTATGTGGATTTTTTTGCTATTGGCAGGCTTCTGGAATAGCCGTTTATATGCCGACTACTATTCGATTTTGCAAGATGTCGCCCAATTGAATGATTGCCGTATGTACGAATCCGATGATTGTATAATGGCTGCTTCTGAAACATTTGTTGAGAATGCCGAAGCGATGCAGCACCTTATCAATGCTGACCCTAATCAGCCTGCTTATAGACTACAGCAAGCCTACTTATACGGTATTGCGGCTACAGAAGGCGACGAGACAGTAATTGAACAAGCGATTATTGGCTATCAACGCTATCTTGAACTTGAACCGACGCACAGTTCAGGGTGGGCAAACCTCGCGGCGCTCTATTGGCAAATGGGCAATCAAGCACAGGCACGGTCAGCGATAGAACAGGCGATTCTCTTTGCTCCCGATTGGCAGCATTTCAGACGACAGCGCAATATTTATGTCGGTATTCTCACCGATGCCGAAACGATTACGCCGCCGCTACCGCGAGTCGATGGCTTAAATTGGTCACGCTTGCAATATTTACGCGAACCGTTGCCGGAATATTTGCCACAAGTCGGCTGGGGCGGTTAATTTCACCACGAAGGCTCAAAGGACACAAAGAAATGCCAGAAAAAGACGAAAAATCAATTGAAGATGTAATGGTTGATAGCATTGCTATAGGTAAAGTAAGAGATTTAGTGAGCGATATCGCCGAAGTAGGCTTGGATTCTATTCTTGATAGTGGATTGTTGAAAGATTTTCCTCTAATCGGGATTATAGCAAAAACAGTCGGTGCGGCTTTTGCTATTCGTGACCGCATTTTCGCAAAAAAAGTTTTATCGTTTCTCGCTCAACTTGATGATATTCCCCAACACAAAAAACAGGAATTTGTGGATAGCCTAAAGGATGCGAAAGAGCGTCGAAAAGTTGGAGAAACACTCATTCTTTTGATTGATAGGCTAGATGATATAGGTAAAGCGGAAATATTGGGCAGATTGTTTTCAGCACATATTGAGCAAAAAATCTCCTATGATGATTTCCGAAGATTGTCAACAATCGTTAGTCGGGTTTTCATTCAGGATTTACAGGTTCTTTTAGAGATACATATGAGGTCAAAAAAGGGACAACTAACAGACAAAGGCTCATATCTACACGATGAATTGAGTGCAATAGGTCTATTAGAAAGACCTTCAGCACTTTTATTGGAATCTGCTGCTGATCGCCTTACAGAATATGCCGATAAGCTGGTTGAATATGCCCTTAACGAGAGGCTAGAAGAAAACGATGATGCGAAATTTGACAATTGAACGAACGACAATCATTGTAGTAGTCATGCTGCTATTTGCGATGGCGATGCGTGTGCCAGTCGATACCGATACATGGTGGCATCTGCGTAGCGGCGAGTACATCCTCGACAATGGCACAATAAACGGCGACCCCTTTTCTCACACGCAATCTGGCGAGACATGGATTAATCATAGTTGGGGTTCGCAATTGATTATGTATGCCACATGGCAAGTGGGCAGCAATGCTGGATTAGCCCTCTATACGGCTCTTTTAGCGGTTGCCGGAATCATGGTGCTGTATCCGATTTCTGCTGGAAATGCCTACTTACGCGCCTTTGTACTGGTCTTGGGTGCTTCATCGGCAGCAGTGTTTTGGTCAGCGAGACCACAGATGATATCTTTCTTTTTGAGCAGTGTGGTTCTCTATCTTGTTTACACCTATAAGCGCAAGGGCAAAGACCGTTTGTGGTTCTTTGTGCCGCTCATGTGGCTTTGGAGTAATCTTCATGCCGGCTGGTCGATTGCCTATATTTTCATGTTTGCCTTTTTAGTAGGGGAGTTATTCAACAACATTTTTGGCATAGATGAAAATGTCATCGGCTGGCAAGGATGGCGAAAATTGCTCCTTGTGACAGTCGTATCTATTCCGTTTTTAGCCTTATCCCCCTATAGCTTTCAAAATATGCTCGTGCCGTTAAACACTGTTAACATAGGCTCTCTGCGTGACTTCATTCAAGAATGGAATTCGCCCAATTTTCAAGGACGCGAGACATGGCCTTTCATCGCCATCGTGATGAGTCTATTTGGGGCATTATGGGCGAGTCGCCTGAAGTTCGATTGGTCGGGATTTTTCTTGCTCATCGGGACACTATTTTTAGCCCTGCTCTACGGGCGTAATATCGCGGTATTTGCTGTTGTTGCCACACCGATTCTGACTCATCACCTCGATAATGCCCTGACTGAACGCGGCTTTGTCTTGCGTACTCGTCAGAAAATTCCGTCGTCACTGGCAATGGCGAATCTAGCACTTGTTATCGTGATTGCTTTGGCGGTGCTAGTCTATAGTGTCGGCGTTGTATTGCCAACGACAGTTGACCCTGCACAAGAAGAGCGTTTGCCTGTTGCGGCGGCAGCCTATCTCGCTGAAAATGATTTACCTCGTGAGATGTTCAACAGTTATAACTGGGGCGGTTATCTGATGTTCGCTGCACCAGATTACCCTGTTTTCATTGATGGACGCACCGATTTATACGGTGACTTTTTGCGAACTTATCTCGATGCAACACTGGCACGCGATAATTGGCGCGATATTTTAGCTGAATATGATATCAACCTCGTCGTGGTCGAAAACGGCGGTGGTCTTGATTTGGCATTACGCGAAGAAACAGGTTGGACGCTCGTATACGAAGATGATTTAGCTGTGATTCATGTGAAGGATAGTGCCGATGAAGAGTAATGAACTCGGTAGATTGCTGGGTGATTTTCAACTGCTGCTGATTTTATTCATCGCCTTTCGTGTGATTTTGCTGATTGGCTATGAACCATTTTTGCTAGAAGGCAATGAACGCGGTGTCGGAGTCGGTGGTGATAGACAATATCATTATGCACTCGCTTCATTAGCGGATGAAGGACAATACCCCTTCCGTGATTGGTGGAGTGAATTTCCGCCTGTGTGGTTTCTGACGACAACGGGTGTTTATACATTGTTGGGCGAGAATGTGAACTTCAATTCTTGGTCAATGGTACTGGGTGCAATCATGATTTTATCGGAAGTCGGTGTCCTCATCATGATACGAAAAATCGGCACACGACTTCATAGCGAGGTTACAGGCACAGCTTTAGCATGGATTTATGCGCTAATGGCTGCTCCGGCGGTCTTTATGTGGTGGAATTTCGATTCACTGGTGACGTTTTTTTTCTTGCTTGGAATCTGGCTTTTACTGATTCAGAAAGATATGCGCTCGGCAACGATGATTGCACTTGGCGCATTGACAAAATTTGTCCCATTTTTGATATTTGGCGCGGCGCTGCGTTTCCTCAAGCCACAACGAACGATTCGTTATATTAGCGTTGCTGTCGGATTATTCGTGTTGGCTTACTTGCCGTTATTCGCTATCAACAGTGACCTAACGCTAGTGTCATTGACAGCACAATTCGGCAAACCGAGTTATCAAACCGTGTGGGCAATTATCGACGGCAATCACACGACAGGTAATTTTGGTGAAATCGAAACTCATTTTCTGGCAGATGGTGTGAATGAGACAACAGGCGATAGTAATCCTTCACGAGTCCCCTCGATTTTGCGCTTTGGACTAGCTGCCGCAGTTGGTCTATTTGTCTTTTTGCGGACACGGCGCATGGACGAAATCGGTATGGTGGCTTTCATTGGCATTACACTCCTGATATTCTATTTGCAATCACAGGGCTGGTCGCCACAGTGGTTGACACAGATTTTGCCGTTATTATTGCTGGTTTATCCGACACGCAATGCTGTTCTAGTAGCAGTCATGTTGAGTATACTCGCCTTTGTCGAATACCCACTCATTTTGATTCGCTCGGCTGATATTCCATTGGAACTCGGTAGCCTGATATATTTACCATGGGTGCTAGTCGTCGTCTTGCGAACATCGCTATTGCTGGGGATTTGCGTCGCTTTTTATCGTAAATTACGGCAATCACCGAACCCTGAATTGGCGATAAAATGATATGATTATCAACCCCCTCTGTCGCTGGCGCGACATCTCCCCCGAATTCAGGGGAGACATGATTCCCCCTCATCGAATTCGGGGAGGGGGCTAGGGGGTGGGGTTGGCTCTGTAGTGAATTATAGAACTGCATTGCTGACCAAAAACAAATTGGAATCGACCACATAAGGAAAATCAATGAGCCGTATTATGCAAGCATGGGAAGCTCTCCTGCGCGATGCCATTTCTACTGATTACGATAAGCAACAAAATGCCCTGTTTCAGATAGGGCTAATTTTGCAACGCCACAATCCACACGTTGTACCCGATAGCGATATTTACGAAGAGTCACTATCTCGTGAATTGTTGCGCCTCACATTAAACGAAACACGCCAAACCGATACTGTGATTTATCTGCTACAACTCGTGAAAAATCATCCCAAACAAGCAGATAGTTTTTTCTTTTCACTGAGTAACACTCAACCCAAAATTTTGATTGAACCCTTGCTGACATTGCTCCAAGAAATCGGTGCAAAACTGAACACTGCCGCCGCCTATCAAGCTCTCATTGCCCTTGAAGGCGCAATCCGCAACAGGGGCGATGCTATAATTCCGACTCTCAAAGTGCATGATATTTCCGCCTTGCTCAATGATTGGGCAGGTCGGAAAGATGATTTACTGGCAGAAAAGGCTAAAAATGTGGACAATCGAATCAAGAAATTGATAGGGGGATAAAATGACGAAACGGCGCAAACGCCGTAAGCAGAAAGATACATTGCAAAATGCGATAGCATTAATTTGGTTAGTGGCTGTACTTTATGTTGCTATTTTGCTTGATAAGAACTATGAGATGCAATTATTTGGATTAGGTGGAATCATAAGTTGCATCAGTGTGTCTCTTCCGATGTTAATTGTTTTGGGAGTTATTCAAGAAATTCGAGGTGGACCCGGTTCGGCATCCTACACAAGGCGAATGAAGTCATTGAAACTTGCCAATGTTGATGAAATGTCAGGTCGTGATTTTGAAACGTATGTTGCATTACTACTAAAACATCGAGGTTACAAGGTGAAGGTAACAACTGGTTCGGGTGATTTAGGTGTTGATGTAATTGCAGAAAAAGGTGAGGAAAAACTAGCGATACAATGCAAACGCTATTCCAATAAAGTTCCCCGTAATGCTGTTAGTGATGTTGTGGCAGGAATGAATCATTACAAATGTAATCGAACAATGGTCGTAACAACCAATTATTATCAACCGGGCGCACACAAATTAGCAAAATCGAATAACGTACAATTGGTTGATAGAGATATATTGAGTCAATGGATACAAGATTTCCAAGATGCAGAGCAGAATAAAAAAACAAATTAACCTTCCCTTACTTGCTATTCTCACACTTGCACTGATGTTGCGCTTGCTGAGTCTAGCTGACCATAGCTTGTGGTACGACGAGGCGTTTAGTGTTCTCTTCGCACAGAGCGATGTGAGTACCATGCTATCGGGTACAGTCAATGCTGTAGAACACCCCTTGCTGTATTACTTATCGCTCAAGGGTTGGATGATATTTTTTGGCGATACTGCCTTCGCTGTGCGCCTGTGGAGTGTCACAACGGGAGTCGCTACTATCGGCATGATGTACCTCATCGGGCGTGATTTGTTCAGCAAAAAAACGGGATTAGTCGCCGCCTTTATTGTGACTGTTGCGCCCTTTCATCTGCAATATTCACAAGAAACACGCATGTATTCGCTATTGGCACTTCTCCTAATGGGGGCGACATGGTGTTATATACGTGGAAAACCCAACCCCCTCCTAACCTCCCCCGAACACAGGGGAGGGACTGATACGCCTGAAAATGAAAAATCAAAATCTTGGCTGTGGTGGATTGCATTCGGTATATTGGCAGGATTGGCAATGCACACCCAATATCTAGCCGCATTTTACCTTGTCGCATTAGGACTCATCCCCTTCATCAAACGTGATTGGCGCACTATCGCAGGGGTGACAGTTGGCGCAACACTCGCAATTATCATATTTTCACCCTTTCTTTTCAACTTACCGACACAATTATCTAACCTCAATAGCAATTACTGGATTAATCGCCCGACACTTGCCCAACCCCTTATTTCGCTCGGTATTTTCATGGGTGGTTTTCACGAATTTGCAATTACACAGGCGTTGATAGTCTACGGTGGGGCATTATTTCTTGTTGTGTGGATATTACTACAAATTGGCTTTTACATACGCCGCCCACGCCGCAAAAGTGACTCTGACAACAGTAATATTTTGCTCGTATTGTGGCTCTTTATCGCGCCGATAGTCTTCATGTGGGGTTTTTCGCAGATTGTGCCGGTTTATCTGGAACGCGCACTCATCGCTACTGTGATGATGCTCTATTTGCTCTTGGCATGGCTGTTCACCCGTGCCGCAATGCCGTGCCTGATTCAAGGGTTGCTGATGTTGATAGTCGCTGTCGTATTTGTCATTGGCGATTGGGCGCAATATCAAGTCGATACTTTCCCATATTCGCCCGTTAACGCTGCAATGGACACAATCCATGATAATCTTGAAGAGGGCGATGTCGTCATCCACATGAATAAATTAACAGTGCTGGCAGCAGAAGTTTATGCGCCCGATATCACACAACGTTTTATCGCCGATACACAAGGCAGCGCGGAAGATACACTCGACCCATCGACACAAGCCGTTCTTGGTGTGCGCGAAAGTGATTGTATCCAGCAAGCAGCAGCCGGGGCAAATCGCATCTGGTTTGTCACACTACAACGTGCCGAAGAAGAATATGCCGCAGCAGGAATTACCGATTTACAAGATAATTTTGATTGGTTAGCGACTCATTTCACAGCCGATGAAACGCTACAGTTCAATGATTTGAATGTGTATGTCTACAGCAATGGTACAGGAAACAACACAACGGATTGTTCATGACAGTAAAAGCTAAAAACGATTCATCCAACAACCTCATTCGCAATTTAATTTTTCTTGCTATCGGGCTAACGATATTTATCGTAACCGTCATTGTAACCTATAACACTTTCACCAAACCCTTTCCGGGACTCAATGATTTTCTATCTCGATGGGAAGGCGCACGCTCTTATTGGGTAGATGGACTCAATCCTTATAGCGAAGAAGCGAGTCTCAATATCCAACGGGCAATTTATGGGCGACCTAGCGCAGAATTAGAAGACCCCGGCTTTTTTGCCTATCCCTTTTATACCGTGTTCTTGCTATTGCCAATTGTCGGTATCAGTTACGCATGGGCATCGGCAATCTGGATGGTCTTACTAGAAGCCTCGTTAATCATTGCCCTCATTATGTTATTTGACCATTTTCAGTGGAAGCCTGCGCCGCTTGTTTTAGGTGGGCTGATTCTGTTTACGCTCTTATCGTATTTTCCAGCACGCGGATTGATTCTCGGTCAGCCGGGATTGCTGGTCTATTTGCTAGAAGTTGGGGTTATCTGGGCATTAGGGCGCAAACATGACAAAACCGCCGGAGTTCTATTGGCATTGAGTACGCTTAAGCCGCAAATGGGTTATTTGATTGTGCCGTTGCTTGGCTTATGGGGCATCCGCCAAAAACACTGGCAATTCGTGATTTCATCCATTGTGAGTTTCGTTGTACTGATGATAGCGTCGTTTGCGTTTCAACCCTCATGGCTCAATGATTGGCTAGGGCAAGTCGGGCTTTATACAGGCTATACACAAATTGGCGGACCCGTTTGGGTGATTTCTAATGGGTTATGGCTCGGCATCAATCCCGATACAGGTTTATGGCAAGTCAATGGTGGCTATGGCGGAATAATCGAATTTTTCATCGCTGCAATTTTCTATATTTATATGCTGTGGACATGGTTCGTTGCGCTGATTCAGCGTAAGCAAGAACGTTTCATGTGGACAATCGTGATGACTCTAACGATTACGCACTTGGTCGCGCCGCGCACTGCATCACCGCATTTTGTCGTATTTTTCATACCCCTCATTTTTTATCTACGTTGGCTGACAACAACTTATCGCAGACGCGGGGCTAGTCTCTACGTCTTGGGGATTTTAGCATTTTTCTTCGTGCAGCAGTGGGCGCATTTTCTCTTAACAGTTGATGGCGAATTTGAGCATCCGACGATTTATCTACCAACACCGATACTGGTTTTTATGTTGCTGCTGATAACACGCAAAATGTGGTGGACTGATTCGCATGACCGCTTGCAAGCGGAAGCTGTCGCTGTATGAAAAAGAAGCAGACTCCATTTCGATTACGAGGTCTCGGCATACGGATTTATGTCCTTGCCTCCCTCATTGCAGCGTTTGTGATTGTATTCTATTTCAGTCAACAGCCGGGTTATACGGATTCTTTCTATCACTATAACGCGGCAGTGCGTGTCGCTGAGGGCGAT
Source organism: Anaerolineae bacterium (assembly GCA_030950085.1). Taxonomy (GTDB): domain Bacteria; phylum Chloroflexota; class Anaerolineae; order Aggregatilineales; family Phototrophicaceae; genus JAUZRW01. The sequence goes on along the minus strand of JAUZRW010000032.1, from coordinate 10,016 downwards.
GGCTTTGTCGATGATTATCTTTGGACATACATCGGCGCATCGGATTCACTCCCTGCACCATCACATTTGTATTGGATGCCGGGAACAACACTCATTGCTGCACTCGGCATGGTTATCTTTGGCGCGACTTATGCTGCCGCAAAAATCGGACTGGCACTCTGTCTATGGGGAGCATCTTTGCTTGCTTACTGGCTCGGATGGCGATTAGGGGGTTCTTCGCGTCATGCGTGGCAAGCGGGAATTGTTGTCCTTTTTGGTGGGTTTTTCATGCGTTTTTGGGGACAAGCCGATACTTTTGCGCCCTATGCTTTTTTCGGTGGAATGACACTCGCATTTATCGGACTTGGCATATCATCAGAGAAAAATAACGTGCGTTGGTGGGTATTCGCTGGAATCTTCGCGGCTTTCTCGCACCTCATTCGTTCTGATGGATTAATGATGTTGCTAGTCGGGTGGTCGGTATTATTTTTCCCATTGGACATATGGGCTTGGCTCAGAAAGAGGGCGCAGCACGCTACGCCCCTACGAAAACGGGTTATCTGCTTCGTTATATTTACAGTAGCCTATCTCGCTGCAATGTCACCGTGGCTGATTCGCAACTTGAACACCATCGGCACAGTGCTACCCGTTGGTGGGACGCAGGGTGCATGGTATACCAGCTACAATGACCTTTTTAGCTATCCGCCGGATGCCTCAGCAGAAACCTTGTTCGCAGACGGTAGCAGTCTATTTGTTGAGACTCGTGTATGGGGGCTTTTCAGTGGACAAGGGGCAATCATCAATTTCATCGCCATTGAAGGCATCATCGTTCTCGCGCCTTTCATATTGATTGCCTTGTGGCGACGCAGACATGATGCGTTTCTGCGCCCTGTCTGGATATTCGCGCTCGGCATTCATCTAGCATTTGCCCTAGTTTTTCCGTTTCCGGGTGTAAGGGGTGGGTTATTTCATGCTGCGGCTGCTTTAATGCCATTTTGGGCGATTCTAGGGCTATTGGGCATTGATGATAGTATTGATTGGGTGGTCAAGTTTCGCCGTAAATGGAAGCCACAGATAGCCAAACCGCTATTTTCTAGCTTCGTTGTCTTGATAATCATTTTCCTCAGCTTACAAATTGCACTTGCGGCACGCTTCACGACTCGTAACCCTCAATTTTATCGAATACTTGCCGAGTCAATTCCAGAAAACGCACGAGTGATGATTAATGACCCGGCGCAGTTGTATTATTATACCGGCATTGGTGGAGTCGTTGTCCCCAACGAATCGCCAGCAATCGCGCTTGAAGTTGCTGAACGCTACGCTATTGATTATCTCGTTCTCGAAAATGGGGGTATCCCTGACCCGATGCTCTTTGAGACTGTGCCAAATTTCTTGACCCCAATAGATATTGAATTAGGTGGAGCGACTCTCTATGCAATTGAGCGTAACTAGGCGTGATGGCTATTTTTTGCTCTTGGCAGTAGTGCTAGTAACAATCTATGTGCTGGTCGCAGGGGGCGGCTTCCCATTAGATGATAGCTGGATTCATCAAACTTACGGACGCAATCTGGCATTAAACGGCGAATGGGCTTTCATCCCCAGCGAACCGAGTGCGGCTTCAACATCGCCACTGTATACAGTGCTACTGGCAATCGGCTACTTTTTGCGTATTCCCTATAAACTCTGGACACACGGACTCGGCATTGCGGCATTGACAGTCACTGCCATGTTAGGCGCACGTTTGGCAGATAGGCTTGTTACAGGCAAACAATCACCTGAAAAACACGCCGGACTCATCACGGGATTAGCCTTTATCATGACATGGCATTTGTTATGGGCGGCGGCGGCTGGTATGGAAACGATGCTTTTTGGCATGATGTCACTTTTGCTGATTTTCCTTGCATGGCGCGAATTAGATAGCGAGCGCCATCATGATAGTCAACCCTTGCTGCTACGAGGCGCGATTTTTGGTGTTGTCACGGCATTGGCAGCCCTCACACGCCCCGAAGGAATTGTACTCGGTGGCATTATTGCTTTGACGATGCTGATAGTCCAACCGCAGGGCAATCTCAAAAATGTGATTTTCTGGGGAGTGGGTTCAGCGATTGGTTTCGGCATAGCGATTTCACCTTATTTGTGGCTCAATCTGCAACTGACAGGTGGCATTCTCCCCAATACTGCCGATGCTAAATTTGTGCAATTTGCGATTCGCCGCGAAAATATTGCATATATCAGACGTTTCTATTTACTGACACAAGCCATTTTCGCAGGCGGACAATTTTTGCTCCTAGTGGGGATTCTTGCCTATATTGCACGAATAGTCACACAGCAGCATTGGCGCAAGGTGATTTTTTACCTGTTGCCGTTGTGGTGGTCACTGGCATTGATAGCCCTCTACGCCGAACGCCTTCCGGCATGGGATCAACATGGGCGCTATGTGATGCCGGCGCTGCCAACATTAATTGTGATGGGTGTTGTTGGCACTATTAGCCTGATAACGTGGACGCGACGCTCATTTTTACAGCGAACTCTCGTTCGTGTATTGGTATTATCAACGATTGTCATTTATCTGATTTTTGTCGCGTGGGGTATACAAATCTACCGCGTTGATGTGGCAATCATTGATAGTGAGATGGTCACAGCCGCCTATTGGATACGCGATAATCTGCCCGACGATGAATTACTCGCCATCCATGATATCGGGGCAGTTGGTTATTTTGCATCACGCCCCATATTGGATGTTGCCGGATTAGTCAGCCCAGAAGTGATTCCTCTCATTGATGACCCCAATGCTATGTGGCAATATTTACAAGATAATCAAGCAACGTATTTTTTCGGTTTTCCTGACCAAATACCCGGACGCGACCCCAATGACCCCCGTTTATGTGAAATCTATTCGACAGATGCGAAAATCACACAAAATATTGGTCAACCGAATATGACTCTCTATCGTTTGGCGTGGGATGCAACTTGTGAGAGCTAAATGCTGTATAATAGAGTATGAAGCTAACATTAAACGATACAATTAGGCGTACTTGTGTGTACGCCAAAAACAACGGAATGTACTAGGGAGAGCCATCATGCCCACTAACTTCTTTGATAAATTGAACCATCTTGTCAAATCGCATATCAACGACATCGTGAGTCCGCTTGATGATAAAATCAGTAAATCGCGCAAGAAGGCGCTTGCACGTCATGATATTCGCGGCGGCTTAGAAAGTGATGTGAAAACACTTCGCGCCCGTATTGATGATGCCTTAGCCTATCAAGATGATATGCAGGCAAAAATCAATAAATTGTATGATGACAAAGACGAATGGGATGCCAAAGCGGATAAAGCTGTCGAAGATGGACGCGAAACAGATGCTCGCTTTGCTATCGGACGCATAGAACAGGCGCAGCGCGAAATTGAAATGCTAGAAGCCGATTTGCGCGAACATCAATATGTGACACAAGAACTCATCAGCCAAGTCAATACACTAGATGATGTAGTGCAAGAATCAGCACAACAGCCTGAAAGTGAGGTTGAACCTACTTCAGATAAATCTGATGTTGAAAAAATTGGGGAGCAGATTGTCACGCAATTAGATAGCACCCGTCGCAAACTGACAGATTTAATTTCAAATTATACGGCACAGGTCACAGGGGAAACACCAGCCAACAAAAAGCATTATATCATGGGAGACGGCACGCCCGTAGTTGATGAAGAACCCGAACCGCCGCGTCGCCATCCCGTGAGTAAGCGTAAGGTAGATGATGATTATTCTGCCCGACTATCGCGCCTTAGTAAACCCGATAAAGACGATAAGAAATAAAACATGGCAAATAGTGGGCGCATGTCATATATCGCGCCCCTATCATACTAAATCTAAAACTCAATTTGTTCTTCGACCAACTTATCCACAATATCACGGCGACTATCCCACATGGCACGTTCTAAATACGGGAAGGCTAACCACGCATTCATCAAACCAAACATCGCCCCCGTCGCTAATCGGAAGAAGGGTGCTGTCTCACGCACTGCCCAAAAATTGAACGGCTCATAACTCAATAATTGGCTGAAACCATCTAAGCCAATGGGACCCAATCCAGCAATGACATAAATCCATAGTGGAATCGGAAGAATTCGCTTACGAACCGATGGTATCGCATAAATGAGTCCACCCATAAACATCGTCAGGTAAATTGCTGCATCACGGGCGCAAAGGGTCATCTTATACCCCATCTGCTCATTGCCCCTAAAGGCGCGTGCTGGCATGAAGAATTCCAGTGTAAATTCTGTGGGCGATGAACCGGGATTAAGCTCCTCAATTTCGGCAGCATAGGCTTCGTAAGGACGTAAATCTGTGCCGACAATTTCACGTGGGTAAAAATTTTGTTCGCCATAGAGAAAAACCGAACGGAAGGAGAACTGATGACACATCGGACTATATAGCGTATACAAGACATTCGCCGGAGCCGTGAAGCCGAATTGCATCAATGTTGGCGCGACAAGCGGCAAGGTTGCATACAATCCAACAACCATTAGCGCGATTCTCAGCCAATGCCGCGTGACTTTGAGCATAAAAAGATTAACACGCAGATTAAATGATAATTTCTTTTTTTCTTTATCAGTCATCAGTCTATCCATTATTATGTGTGATGAGGGCATTGCGTAAATCATCCATTGACACGGGTCCATAGAAGATATGCGTTATTATACCATCAGGCGCAATCACATAGGTAGAGGGTTGTCCACGCAGCCGATAGTCTTCTATGACTTGTCCTTGCGGGTCAAGCAAAATATCAAATGTGATGAGATTTGCTGCTATCCACTGCTCAACAATAAACTGCTGTTCAGCCATATTCACACCCAGAATACGGATTCCACTGTCGTCATGGAAGGCTTGTAATGCGGGCATCTCTGCGATACAAGGCGTACACCACGTTGCCCAAAAGTTCACAATCACCGATTCGCCGCGTAAATCAAGCAAATTGATTGTATCACCAGTCAGGGTAGCTTGTTCAAAGGGCGGCGCAATTTCGCCTATTTCTGGTGCAACACGCCCTAATCCTTCAATGACGCGCCCCGAATAATCCGCACGGTTTGGCAATCCGCCTGTAACAAGCACAACAGAGGCGGTTATCAATGCGATAACTGCCCCAATAAATAAGCTAATGCGTGTGGTGGTCGATAAATCTTGTTTGATTCGGATCCCTCTAATTGGCTAATGCTTCTGCTAAGACTTCCTCAATTTGTGAGGCGAGTGTGATACCGAAATTCTTGTAGATAATCACACCGTCTTTATCGAGAATGAGCGTACTCGGCTGGCTGACGATACTATAAATATCGTTGATGCGGTCTCCCTCATCGACTGCTAGTGGGAATGTTAGCTCAAAATCATCGCGGAATTCGATAACATCGGCTTCTGTATCGCCACGAACAGCGAGTGCCAAGATTGTGAAGCCAGAGTCCTGATATTCTTCATAGACAGCTTGGAATTCTGGCATCTCACGGCGACAAGGACCACACCATGTCCCCCAGAAGTTCAGCAACACGACTTGTCCCTGTAAATCAGATAGGGCTACTTCCTCGCCCTCAACAATGGTAATGGTGAAATCTGGCGCACGATTGCCGACATCTAAGCCGACAGGAACGCCACTCGCATCTGCAAGGTCGCTAATACTGCCAACATCTTGTACAGCAACGATTTCATCTTGTGTTTCGTCTATCGACACTTCAAGCGGTTCAGCATCACGCACTTTGAGGCGGAATGTCGCGTCTTCGGTGCTATCTTGTGTAATTGTTATCGTATAGCTCCCGACGGGTAATTCGAGTGCCTGAATAATGACATAGACTCTGTCGTCAATTTGCGCTAGTTCGGTGCTACGGGCAACTTCATTGCCGTCATCATTGGTAATCACAACTTGTGCTGGGAAGAGGGTATCAACACGCCCTAATTCAACATCCACGACTTTGCTTTCTTCAACACGCAGCAGATAAGTAATTTCGCTTGTATCGGCATTTAATTCACCTGCGAGACTAGACCCCATGGCGAGTAAGTGCAAATCGCCACTGAGACAATCTTGTGCTTGACCGAAACTCAAGTGTCCGCGTGCAAATCCCACACCACATTCTTCAATGCGGAAAGAAATATCTGCTTGGTTTGTGGAAAGGCTGGAACTTAAATTTTGTAGATTGCCACTCGCCACCAGCAAGCCAATAAGAATGAGTAGCGCACCGCTACTGAATTCAATCTTGCTCATATGACGTTGGAGGCGACGCAAAATTGACTGTGCGCCTTCCATCAAGACGGCTGTGAGGATAAACGGAATGCCAAGCCCTAGCGAGTAAGCAGTCAACATTGGCACAGCTTGACTTACCTCGCCAGTTTGGGCAGCAACCGTCAAAATTGTACCCAACAAGGGACCAATACAGGGTGTCCAACCTGCCGAGAAAACAATACCCATAATGAATGAACCGCCTAAGCCGCCGTTGCCTTGTTTCGTCATATCAGGGCGTGTGTCGGCGTATAAGGTATTTTCTAGGGTATTGATGACTTTCATCCAGAACTTTTCGGCATCGGTAAACGCGCCGCCCAGTATCACCCATAATAAATACCCAACGAGAATTGGTAAGGCAACGACAGGCAAAACAAATGCCCATAAAATGAATGCGCTGACCAATGCCAGCATCAACAGTGTTGTTGGGACACGTCCCATCGAGACTTTGCTCATGCTTGCAAAAATTGTGCCTAATTTGCCCGTTAAGGCGACATAAGCGAAGATGACTAAGCCAACAATCAACATCAAGATATTGATGAGAATCGGCGACAAATTGATTCCCAAGCTGATGCTGATAGCATTAGCGCCAAATGATAAGCCAGAAACTAAGCCTACGAATGCCAGTAATGTTAGTATGGCAGCAAGCAAGATAGAAAGTGGGAATTGGGCTAATAGTGATGGATTTTTCTTGAGCCAATTGAAAAATTGGCGCAAAGCACCCATAAAGTGCAATCCGAAGAATATGATAACGATACCCCCGATACGCCCGATGATATTTGTCAAATCGTTGACTGAAATGCCGATTAGACCCACAAATGCTGTTGTCAGCAAGCCAATCGCCACAAAAACGAGTGTGAAGCCCAGCACAAATACTAAACCGTGCAAGAGCATGTTTGCTCGCACGATAACACCGCCAGATTGACTTGACTTTTGTTTACTACCCGTCTCCATGGCAACATTGCGCGTTGCACGTCCGCCCATATAACCGATATAAGCTGGAACAAGCGGTAGAACACACGGCGATACAAACGAGAGCAACCCCGCGATAAATGCTAATCCAATCGTGACATCTTGCATATAAACTCAATCCTCATCTCTATTCCATTCTATTATTATAGATAGTCTCAAATTCTTACAGGAGAATTGTGTTTCTCTGTCGGTTTAATGACATTTGGCTCTGTTTCTGCGACAATGATAACGATTCCTTGATAAGTGCATGGTACAATGCAAACGTGGCTTAGGACAAATGCTGTGTTTCTAGGGGCTACATTTCATCCCAGTACATCAATTGTAGGGGATGACCCATGTGTCATCTCGCCGTAAAAAACAACGGACGCACGGGTATGTCCCTACAAAAGCAGAATGTTTTAGATTTTGCACCAATTTGAATTGCACCCGTTTCTAGAGATTAACCTTTGCAACGATTACTCAACCAAAAAGCCCCTTTCGGGGTTTCACCGCGCCTCACACAAAATTGCAAAGTGAGACAGGCGTTAGGGCATCACCGTAGATAGTTTGTTAAACAAGTAGGGGCGCAAGGCATTGCGCCCAAAAATTCATACTCCAATATTCAAGAATTAAATGGATCGTGTACCATAGCATTTTAGGACAAGAACTGATGGATAAAACAAAATCAAGCTATTTGAGTCATACCGATGTGCTGCAAGATTTATCGCCTAAAGAGATTGATGATGTTGGTTACAATACACGGATGATTAATTACTCTGCCGGACACCTTTTTTATATGCCAGATGACCCTGGCGAAGTAATGTTTATCTTGAAAGCAGGGCGTGTGCAATTGTATCGCCTTTCGACGGATGGTCGGAAGTTGGTTGTGGCGATTATGCAACCGGGAGCCATCTTTGGTCATATGGCATTAATCGGACAAGGGCTGCACAATACATATGCGCAGGCGCTAGATGATTGTACAATATGTGTTTGGAATCGTGAATCGGTAGAAAATATCATACGTGATAAACCACAGGTCGCGCTGCGGTTTTTGAATGCTGTCGGACAACGTTTATCACAAGCAGAAGAACGGCTGACTGAAATTACCTTCAAACATATTCCAGCACGTTTGGCAGGCTTATTACTGCGCCTGAGTGCTGAAAATGGCAACATCACCGAACTTAAAGGTTTCACACATCAATATCTCGCCGATATGCTGGGTACTTATCGAGAAACTGTCACCCAAACATTGAACGACTTTAAGTCTCAAAATCTAGTAGAAGTGAGTCGCAAGCGAATTCAAATATTAGATTTAAGTGGTTTAGGAGAAATTGCTGAGGTATAAAAAAAGCCCCTTTCGGGGTTTCACCGTGCCTCACACAAAATTGCAAAGTGAGACAAGTGTTAGAGAATTATCGTAGAGAGTTTGTTAAACAAATAATCATTATACATACCCAATTATCTGTACACAATTCTTTCGAGAAAGTTAAATCCTATGGAACTCTGTGTGATAGAAGGCGATGGTGTTGGTCATGAAGTCATTCCAGCCGCAGTTGAAGTTCTCAAAACCCTTTTCCCGAACCTGAAGATTCATAGAGCCGGAGCCGGTTGGGATTATTTTCAGGCACATGGCTTCCCCGTGTCTGAGGCGACGATTGAACTGGCTCGACGCTGTGGCGCGGTTCTCTTTGGTGCTGCCAATTCGCCCTCTTATCCTGTCGATGGTTATTATTCACCGATTGTACGGATGCGACGCTTGCTCAAGGTTCATGCCAATATCCGCCCCATCAGCTATTTGCCTGTTTCTACAGCACGGGCGGGTGTGGATTTAATTGTGGTACGTGAAAATACTGAAGATGTTTACCTCAGCCAAGAAAAATCGTCTAATATCAATGGCGAAAAAGGAACGGTACAGAAAATTGTCACCCGTGCCGCTACCGAAAAAATTTCACATACGGCTTTTCAGTTAGCACGGTTGGCAAAGCGTCGGCTGGTAACGATTGTGCATAAGGGCAATGTTCTCCCACAAACTGATGGGCTTTTTCGGCGTGTAGCCTTTGAAGTTGCTGAACAATACAAAGATATCCAAACCGATGAATTGTTAGTCGATACAGCCGCTTATTGGATGGTGAAAGAGCCGACACGCTTCGATATTATCCTGACAAGCAATCAATATGGCGATATTCTCTCTGATATGGCGGCGGCATGGGGTGGAGGACTCGGTTTTATCCCAGCATTGAATCTTGGTGATGATGTTGGCATTGCCGAGCCTGTTCATGGCTCTGCACCGGATATCGCAGGCAAAGGGATGGCTAATCCAACGGGCGCTATTCTCAGTGCCGCGATGTTGATTCGCTATCACTGGCAAAAGCCGCAGATTGCAGAACAAGTTGAAGCGGCAGTTCGCAATACAATTGATGAAGGGGCGTATACGGCGGATGTGAAGGCGAATGGTGCCGTGACGACGGGTGAGTTTGCACAGCTTATCTGCCAAAAGTTACAAGCCGCGACTGCTGCTTCATAACGGAATATCTTGTTTGACTATAAAGCGCATTAAGAAAATAATATGGTTATTGTAGGGGCGTACCCACGTGTGCGCCCGTTTATCATGGGATGACACATGGGGCATCCCCTACATTGCGACTGGATTTATTTTCTCCACATCACATTTTATATCTGTATTTGTATCTATTCAGCTATCCGTGAGATTCCTTCGGACAGGCAGAAGCCAGTCCCTACAATTAGCCTTTTTTGACCCTATCTTCGTGTCCTTCGCGCCTTCGTGGTGAATTTTTAGGCATTTTCTCATGGATAGGTGAACTGTT
>JAUZRW010000031.1 GCA_030950085.1 Anaerolineae bacterium | reverse complement strand
TTGGATACGCTCTGACTGTGTTTTGACAACCGCTTTTAATTCCTCAATCTGCCCACGCATCTCCAAGATGATGTCAATCAGTTGTTCTTTATTCAGTTGTCTCAATTGCTCGCGTATCTCATTCATGTTTCAGATTGTACCGTCTTTTCTCAATTTCCGTTACAATACCCCTGAGCAGTTACCTTAAATCTTTGTGGTTCATCTTTATTTCTAAGTTTTTCTCAGATTCTACATTAAGAACAATCTCAATATATTTATTTTAATTAAAAACAGTGTCCTATTTTTTCATTTTCTAGTGACTGTCTGTAGAAACTTTGGATGACTGGATTTATCCGCTACAGTGTCTTTACACGTATTCCTAGAGATGAAAGGTGAAGACCATGTTCGGATTTTTAGCACGTTTTATCCTCGCGCTACTCGGTTGGTCAGTGGAAGGCGAAAATCCTGATATCAAAAAGGCAGTCTGCGTGATAGCCCCCCATACGTCGCACTGGGATTGGTTTTTCTTGCTCCTGACAGGCTGGGTTTTCCAACAACGTTTTCGTTATTTGGTGAGCGATAAAGAATATTATCAAGCGCATAAAACGCTCCCACTAAAAATCACGGGCGGCATCCCACTCAATCCGAAGAAAAGTATGGTCAAAACTGCCGTTGACTATCTCAATGATGCTGACCAGCTATTATTGGTCATTTCACCAGAAGGACAACTCGCCAAAACGGATTATTGGCACACAGGATTTTATTACATGGCAAAAGAGGCTAATGTCCCCCTCGTTCCGGTTGCGCTGGATTACCAGAAACAACGGATTATGATTGGTGAGGCAGTTCAGATTTCAGGTGATATTGAAAACGATGTGAACTTACTCAGTGAACACTATGATGACGTTGCTGGTAAATATCCCCATCAATTCGGTGCGGTGCGCGTTAGACAGGGGAAATAGGCGGAGTATTTATTCATCTTTCAAAAAAGCGTAACACAGAGGCGCAGAGAATCAGAGGCACAGAGCAATTTTTGAACTGGAATCTTTGTGTTCTTTGTGCCTTAGTGGTTCATTTTTTGCCAAAACTTAATCAAATGACCAGCAGCCATGTCATGATGGCAATGAAAATGACTGGAATTAAGCCGAGTATCAGCATTTGACGAATGACGGGACCCTCTTCTCCTGATAGTCCAACAGTGCTACAACCTACAATGATTTTTGCAGGTGCGATGACACTACCCAAAGATGCGCCTGCGGTTTGTCCGGCAAGGATAATGGGAACACGCAAACCAAGTAGCGCGGCTGTTTCTTGTTGTAATGCGCCGAATACGACATTGGAATTGGTATTGCTGCCGGTCATGAATGCGCCGAGTGTGCCGATGAAGGGTGCAAAAAGCGGAAATACTTTATCGCTAAATGCCTCGCTGATGCCGCGTGCGATAATTTGTGTCATTCCGGTATGGCTCATGATAGAAGCCATGGCGACTAACGCTAAAATAGAAATCGTCGATTTGACAGCCGATTTGATGACTTTTTGCCAGATACTTTTGAACGCCTCTGCTTCGTAGTATCCTGCCCGTTGGTAGAGCAAAAATGATAAGATACCAGCATAAAACAAAATTGCGCCCGGATGCCCAAAAATACTGATTTTGCGTCCTAATTCTGACGGGACTTCCCACCCTAAAGAAGTTGATACGGCTGGAAATTGAATCTTGATTTGTACGAGGTCAAAGAGATTTTCTAAGGGCGTAATGAGATTGATAGAAAAGGCTAAAATCAGCAAAATAGCATAGGCAGCAATCGCCAATGGTAGACTACGAGAAGAGTCAGTTTCATCAGATTCAGGCATTTCTTCTTGTTGACGACGATAGAGTGGCGAGAGTGCCAATAAAACGCCGACAATTGCCCCTGCTAATGCGCCCGATGTTGCGCCTAATGCCCACATGCCATGCGTCGCAACCCACCACTGCGTCACGCCCATTGTTGTGCCGACAATCAGTAAAATAGGAATACTGCGGAGTAACCCTCGCCATCCTGTGCTGACATACGCCACGAGCGCACCACTGATGATACCTGCAAATCCGAGCATGACGGCTGCATCATGCGCTAAGACAGATTCGGGCAATCCTGTCACTGCCATTAACGCCGCAAACGATGTTCCGAGTGAGCCGAATGTCACTGCCCAACCGTGTCCGAGTGAAGCCATAATCACCGATTTCGTGGCTGTATAGCCTAAGCCGACCAGCAAGGGCGCAACCACCGCAACAGGCACACCAAATCCACCGACACCTTGCAACAGCGAAACGAAAATCCAGCTAATGAGTAAACTTTGCATAGCACGGTCTGAGGTGAGGCGCGGTAGACTCTTGCCGATAAGTTGGACTGTGCCGGCTTCATTGGTAACATTGTAGAAGAAAAGTGCCATCCAGACGATAAACAGCACATCCACAGCGAGTAAAACAGATTTCCCCATAGCCACGCCGATAAGCAAAAATCCGGCACCAAAACGCAACACACCGACAATAATCGCCACAAGACAAGCGACTAGCCCAGCACGACTGCCGCCTTGTCCTAAACCGACCATCATCACTAGCACAGCTAAGACAGGTGATAGCGCCAATATCCAATTCAGGAGTGTGAGTTCCATCCGTGATTTCCGTTGCTTTTTCAGATTGTGTAGAAGCCGATAATAACAGGTTCTATCGGATTCATCATATTGCCATGTAGTCCAATAGACCAATATCCCTGTCTGCATAGGCTATAATGAGTTTTTTGTCGTCAATCTTGATTAGGAACTTAATCCATGAGTGTCGAATCTATCCCTGCTGAAGATGAAAGTCACGAAATTGATACGAGTAGTATTTTGACCGTATCGGGTGGGCATTTTGTCCATGACACATTTTCGGCTTTTTTGTCGCCGTTATTACCGCGCCTGATTGAAAAACTAGGACTCACACTGACGCAAGCAGGCGACCTTGCTGTTTTTGTGCAACTGCCCTCTTTGCTGAGTGTCTTAATTGGTTATATGGCTGACCGTGTGAGTGTGCGCTATTTGGTAATTTTTTCTCCGGCAGTGACAGCAACACTGATTACAATGCTCGGCTTAACCCCTTCTTATGCCGCCGCCGCGATATTGTTATTCTGTGTCGGCATCAGTGTGATGTCCTTTCATGCCCCTGCTCCGGCGATAATTGCCCAAATTTCGGCGAACAAAGTTGGACGTGGCATGAGTATTTTCATGGCAGGGGGCGAATTAGGGCGTTCAGTGGGGCCCTTATTAGTGGGCTATGGCGTGACGCAATGGGGAATCGAGGGCTTATGGCGCTTGATGATTTTCGGCTGGATTGCCTCTGCGATACTCTTTTTCCGCTTGAAAGATGTATCCGCAAAATCGAAGCGTAAAGATGCTACAAAAATCGACAAAAGAGCCTTTTTCCGTGTTTTTGCCCCACTTTTTGGCGTGATGGTTTTTCGCAGTTTGGTTGTTAATGGACTGAGTGTCTTTATGGTGGTTTATCTGGAAAGCGAAGTCGGCTTGCAATTTTGGTTAGCGACGGTGCTTTTGGCATTATATGAACTCGCAGGCGTTGGCGGTGCTTTGAGTGGTGGGACGATGAGTGACCGCATCGGGCGCAAGCAAACCATGATTGGGGCGATTGTATTCTCGGCTTTTTTCATGTATCTCTTCTTGAATGTCAGTGGATTGCTGATATTGCCTGTGCTGATGGGTTTGGGATTAACGGCGCTGTCAGTAACCCCTGTGATTCAGGCATTGGTACAAGAGCAGCTCCCAGAAAATCGAGCAACAGCAAGCGGTATGTTTATCCTCTTCGCTTTTATTATTCGCGCTATCAACATCCGCGTGATTGCGATGATGGGCGATAGCATCGGACTCCCCTCGACATTGATGACTGTTACCGTGATTTCACTGATTGCGATTCCGCTTGTGCTGACATTGCCGGATGCTCCGAAACAAAAACGAGCATGAAACGATTGAACCACTAAGGCACAAAGGACACAGAAAAAGTAACCTTCACCATATTTTTAGGAAATGCTTAACGCAAAGACGCAAAGAGTGGAAGACACAAAGGAAAATCTTGAACTTGAATCTCTGTGTTCTCCGCGTTCTCTAGTGGTTCATCTTTTTTGAAGTTCTCTCCAAACCGTACTAAAGCAATTGACGGAAAAGTGATTAGAATATGCTACAATAGCGACTAAATAGATTAATGTTGACATTGCAGCACGAAGGGTCGAGTTATGGTACAAGTCACGCAAGAAGTGAAACTGTTAGAAATGGGCAAGCGAGCGAAAGAGGCTGCTTTCCAGCTTGCGAATTTCTCCACCGAACAGAAAAATCAGGCACTCATCGCTATTGCAGATGCCTTAGAAGCCAATACGCCGACTATCCTTGAGCAGAACAAAATCGACATTGAACGCGCCCATGAGAACGGCACAGACCCGATATGGATACGTGACCGCATTGACCTCGAACGGCGCATGGCAGGGATTATTCAAGATGTGCGGAATGTCGTTAATCTACCTGACCCTGTTGGCACGACCTTTGCTGAAAATTCACTCGATACAGGGATTGATATTCACAAGGTACGTGTGCCGTTGGGTGTACTCGGTGTGATATATGAATCGCGCCCGAACGTCACGGTTGATATTTCGACATTGGCACTCAAAGCAGGTAATGCCGTGATTCTGCGTGGTGGCTCAGATGTGATTAATACCAATCTTGAAGTGGTGCGCGTATTGACTGAGGCTCTTGTCAGTGCCGGCTTGCCCGAAGATACGATGCAGTATATCGCCAGTACAGACCGTCGTTATGTCGGCGAAATGCTCAAAATGCACGACTCTATTGATATGATTATTCCGCGTGGTGGTTCTGGATTGCATAATTTCTGCCGCGAAAATAGCACGATTCCGGTGATTATCGGTGGCATGGGCATTGTGCATTATTATGTGGATGAAAGTGCCAACCAAGAAAAATCGCTGCCTGTGATTTATAACGCCAAGACACAGCGTCCGGCAGTCTGCAATTCAGTCGATACGCTTCTCGTGCATGAAAGTATCGCCCATGAATTTTTGCCAAAAGTAGTTGATGATTTGACTCGTGCTGATGTGGTTTTCAAGGCAGACGAACAGACACTCGCTATTATCGGCGAAAATGACCGTGTTTCGCCTGTTGCAGAGGGTGATTTCGATACCGAGTGGATGGGATTAACGCTCAATCTCAAGGTTGTTTCCGATGTTGATGATGCGATTGACCATATTCGCCAACACACGACTTTCCACAGTGACGGTATCCTGACAGAAGATGCCGAACAAGCCGCTTATTTCTTGAATCGAGTCGATAGTGCAGCCGTGTTCTGGAATGCGAGTACACGCTTCAATGATGGCAGTGCGCTCGGTTTGGGTGCAGAAGTCGCTATTAGCACGCAAAAACTCCATGCACGGGGTCCGATGGCACTCGAAGAATTGACAACTTATAAATGGGTTGTGACAGGTAATTATACGTCGCGTCCCTAATCATTTGTTGGCATTTCATCAAAATACAGCCCCTGTCGGGGTTTTATCGCGCCTCACACAAAATCACCAAAATGAGACAGGCGTTAGAGCATTATCGCAAATAGTTTGTTAAACAAGTACCTACGTTAGATTTGGGGTATCATCTGGGATAATTATCTCAGCGTATTGTTAGGCATTGCATGAACACAAAAACTGATTTTATTGCAGCACAAGTGCTTGGTTATTTGAAAAAGCACGCAGATTATGATTCATCACTTACGATAGACACTATCAATGTGCTAGAAAAACCGTGGAGTATCATCTATTTCATGACACTCACTGAACGCGGTAAAATACACAAAATCGTTATCAAGGTCTCGCGTTTTCCTGACCAACAGCGTGCCGAAGAATCGTGGCAAGAAGACCATCTGATTGATAGAGGTGTTCGTGAGTATGACAGCCTCGTTCGCATTTATGATTATTTTCAATCACAGGCTAATGATATGCTGCGTGCGGTGCGCCCGATAACTTTTATACGCGATATCAATGGCATTGTCATGGATTTTATCGACGGCGATTCGTTCTATCAGACTTGTATGAAACCGAAGCGTATTCTTGCTCCGAATGGTAAAGAACGCGCTCAAAAACTAGCCTATCGCTCTGGTGAATGGCTACGAACTTTCCATGACTTATCATTATCTATGCCAGAAACCACAACTGAACTAGACCGCCTCTATAGCCCGACTCATGCCAAAAAATGGCTACTAGAAGCTGTTGAACGTCTTCAGAAACGCGGTGTAGACCCGACACAATGGGCAATTTGGTCAGATATTGAATCGGCACTTAAGAGCCTCGATTCTGATGTGCATGTCTGGATTCATTCTGATTTTCATATGGGGAATACGATGGTGCTACCCGAAGAGCGCATCTTGGGTTTTGATACCGCGCTCGATAAACAAGACCACCCTTATACGGATGTCGGCAAATTTCTCGCAGATATTCAGAGTCGTGCTGCACATACAATGAGTCTGCAATTGATTCCATCGGTGGCGACTGTTGAGAAGCTACGGCAGCAATTTTTAGATGGCTATTTGCAAGGACGCGCTGTTAATCAGCCATTGTTAGCCTTATATGAGGGACAATATTTATTTGAAAAGTGGGATGAAAGCCTCGAAGCACTAGAAACAAGATTGCCCACTAAAGTACCTCGTGTCGCACAGCATTTGCTTGGCAACAGCGTTCTTAACCCGACATTTAAGCGGATTATTCATCGTTGGGCAGAGCGTGATTTGCTGCGCTAAAGAACAAATGAGGCTGATTGGTCGGTGGGAGACCATTTGCAGTCTCCCATAAAAACGAAGTCTTGTTACTCTGCTACAATTGGCGTTGTCTCTTTCACTTTACGTTCGTCACGAGATTGCAATAAGAAATACAGTGCAATCAAGCAAAAAATGAGGGCATGTTGCAATTCTCTAAATTCTGTCAAGCGCCCCTCGTAAAGTTCATGGTCTACATCAATGATTCTGTAAAACTTCGACAAGATATAGAACAACAAGAATTGACTACTCAACAATAATGGAAAAAACGGCATCCCCAACTTCACTAAAAAATCGCGCCATGGTTGATAGAGGAGTGCGGAAACAGGTATCGCAATACCGAGTATGAACCAAAACATTTGAAACAAGCGATTGATTTTGAAGAAACTATCGCTCGTTGGGTCAAAAATCCCGACGTTATGCAAGGTAAATTCACCCTGCAAATTAATCTCTTCTAGCGATTCAGGTGTCTCAAAGCCAATAATGCGTTGTCCCCAGCTAATCTCTTCGCCGGCACCAAAAAACAAAAGGAGTGCCAGCCCTAGAAAGGCAAAGTTACGAGGGGTTTTAATGAACCAAAATTCGTTTTTCGTATCTGAGTAGATGAAGGTCATGAAGAAAAATACTGCGGAAAGGAAGAAAAGCACTGCTTGTGAGTATTCCGTAATGCTATCTTCGTAGACATACGGAGAAAGTGTTTCTGGCGACAAGGTATATGGGAGAATGAAGGTCACTAGTCCAAAGACAAGCGATATGAACGAAAAAGTAATGAGTATGGATTTTTTCATAAATCGCCCCTTAAAAATGTGTCTTTCTGCTAATCAATTTCAACAGAACCGATTGTGAAGCGTCCGTTATGGTCTTGCCCCACAATTGCGAGGCGCAATGGCTCTCCTGTGCGCTGGTTGATAATGGCTACCTGCAATTGATATGTCCCGACAGAGATGTCTGAGAGCGATAAACGTACCGAAACGGAATTTTCGGGTGGTGGTTCGCCAATCGGGTCAGCCGGCATCCAATTTGCAATGTTTTCGTCCGAATCAAGTTCTATAGCGACTTCGTTGTTTTCATCTATTAAGTATAGCCGAAGATGAAAATCTTGCCCCATTCGTGGGTAGGCAGGTGCATAACCTGTATTTTGCCAAATCATCTGTAATTCTAATTCATCACTTGCTTCTAACTGCGATGTAAAGGTCGCTTCTGATAGAAAATAGCGATAGCCTACATAGCGCATCAATTGAGAAAGGGCGCGTTTATCGCGTAAGCCTTCATCATCAATATTATCATGGACGATGCTGCCGTGTGCGGCTTGCAGGAGGCTATAAGCTGGTTCGTAGAAATCATCGTTATCAGGGTTGCATAACTCAAATACAACGGGGGCATTACGCCAAATGCCTTCAATCTCGTCGCCGACTTTTTCCATAATGCGCGTGTCGCTTGCCTCTCGTCCTAAGCAATCATAACGAAAACCAACATTGGGTCGCTGGGAAAAAACATATTGTGTCGATTGCCTTGTCCCAGCATAGGGCATAATCAATTGTGTGTCTTGAAAACCAGCATAGTCATAATCAACTGTCAAAATCTCGCCACCCACGCTGGCAGTACGGCATTGATGCCCAGCAAAACTAGCACCCATGAACATATCGGCTAATCTACGGCGTGCTTGGCTGTCAAGCGTTTCCATATCAGCAGGAGTGGCTATACCATCTCCATAAGCACTGCCCCAAAGGTCATCCCACTCTGTTTGCGCTTCGCTCCAGCCCCATTCATTGAAATTACCATAACCCGAAATATCAATGAAGGCGATAGCAGGATTCCCATCATAACGTTCTTGTAAAACTTGTACAAAACCCGCCCATTCTGACTGATAAGTACAATTACTATAATCTACCTCACCTTGCGGCAAAATTTCTGCACCTGCTTCTAACACCCACTCTGGTAGCTGATGACCGCCATAGTCTTCGCCGCGCATGGTATACACACGGAATGAAATTTGTTTATTTTCGGCGACAGCCTCATCTATCATGGTATCGAGTATCTCCCAATTGTAAACGCCATCATCAGGATTCAAGATACGCCAACTAATATCGCTGCGTTGCGGATAAACCACACTTTCTGGCAATAGCTGTTGACCTATACCAGGTGCATGTTGCCAGCCGATACCCGGATTAGGCAGATAAGCAGACAATAGCGGTACAGGGTATACGGTAGTCCTCTCGTTAGATTCGGCATAAACGATGAGAGGGACTGTGAAGAACAGCAACAAAACAGACCATTTTAGGTATTTTGGAAAAACGAGGTGTTTGGATGAGTTTATTTGTTGAGGCAATAAAATATCTCGCATTATATACTATGACCGTTAAAATGATATATTGAGGGTACACTTTGTACAGAACCCTGTCAATAAGCCCCTTTTGGGGTTTTACCGCGCCTCACACAAAATTGCAAAGTGAGACAGGCGTTAGAGCATCATCGTAGATACTTTGTTAAACAAGTATCGTTTATATAGTAGCGTAGATGTAGCCCAATACGCCCATTTTCGAGGATTCATCGCGCCTCACACAAAATAACGATGGTGAGCTAGAGTCTATAGGGTCAACAGAGATATTTTTAAGACTTACGCAGTTGACTGTTATTTTCGGGCGCAGCACGCTGTCGCCCCTACGATTTCTAGCTTAAAGTGCGTAACGCCTAATTTTATTAAACAAGCCTATTTGCTTGAATTGGAAAAATTTCATGTCAAAAACATTATTTATTGTCAATCCTAATGCAGGTAGTGGTCGTGGTCGAGAGACGTGGCGCAAAATCGAGCCTGAATTGGCAAGCCTCACGGCGGATTACTCCGTTGTGATGACACGACGTATCGAAGATGTCGATGAAATCATTGCCCAATCCGCTTTGAATGCTGTCGAACGTATTATTTCTATTGGTGGTGATGGCACAATCAATGTGGTGGTTAATGCGTTGATGAAGTATCAGAAAACACAGCCAGACAAGACCTTTATCTATGGGACGATTCCAGCCGGAACAGGGCGTGATTTTGCGCGTGGGTCGGGTATCCCACTTGATACATTGAAGGCGGCGAATTATGTTCTTAAACAAGCCACTGTGCGCCCTATTGATGTTGGGCATGTTGTTTTTGGTGAAGAAGAATGCTATTTTCTCAATATTTCTAGCGCAGGTATCAGCAATGATGTGGTGCAACGGGTCGAAAGCACGACGAAGCGCCCATGGACATATTTAGTATCGGTTATCACTGCCTTGTGGAAATATGAACCCGAAGCGATGCAGATTGAATTGGATGGCGATTTGTGGTTTGATGGGCATATCTATATTGTCGCTGTTGCCAATGGCACGACATTCGGACAAGGGATTTTGATTGCGCCGGATGCTATTTCGGATGATGGTTTATTTGATGTGGTTGTCGCGGAAGAGATGCCGACATTTGACCTAATCCGTGCTTTCCCGACGATTTATACAGGCAAGCACATTACACACCCAAAAGTCAAAATCGGGCGTGCCAAACAAGTTCGCATTATTAGCCCGACGAATCGTGTCATTGGCTTAGATTTTGATGGTGAAGCGGCGGCAAGTGCTACCGAAATTCGCTATGAGATACTTCCGGCGGCACTGAATATATTATTGTGATGCTAAAGCCTCAAATTTTCGCGCCCCATACTGGTCAATAACAAATGGATGACTTTCTTGTAATCGGGCAGTGCCTTCTGTGGTCAAACGTTTGAACAAGTCCATAAAACCGTATGGTTTCACGAGGAAAATATCACATCCTTTATCAAAAGCACTCTGCATGAGTGAGCGTTCATCGTGCATGGTGGCAATAACGATACAGGTATTGGGGAATTGTTTTCTTATCCGTGAGGTCAGTTCCAGACCACTCATATCTGGAATTTCCATATCAATTAATGCTAGAGACCATGAATCGCTTTCGTGTATCTTCTGCAAGGCATCTTGTCCTGTCTCAACACCCGTGACATCAAAGCCTGCATGTTGTAGCAATCGCTCGAAGAAAATACGATTCGCGGCAGTATCTTCTACAATCAGCGCCTTTTTTGGATTCATCGCCAACGCTCCCCTTAAATTATCCCATATTGTCTGAGTCTACACCTTTATTTTATGTAGGCACATCTTCCGCCGTAACTCGCTCTAAATATTTATCCTTTAGCCTCTGTTGTACTGGCTTTTGTGTTTGCCGTTTCGACAACTGACGTGCTTTTTGTTGTCGGTTTCTCTGCTGAGGCTGTACCTTCATGAGTAGGGCTAGACGCAGTGTCTGATGGTGATTTTTCAACTTGGGCGGAATCTGACTTATTGACTTCTGCTGTTTCGGTAACTGTAGCGACAACTGCTGCTTCACTTGTTTCTTCTGTTGTCTTTGTCTCAGTGGTCGGCATATCTGACGATACTGGCACAGAGGCAGTATCAGTAATCGTTTTGACTGTCGCTGCTGTCACCGTAGCGGCTTCATCAATTTTTTCATCACTGGCAGGTGCAGATTCTGTCACAGGTGGCTCAACTGCCTTTGGTACAGCAGCCTTTGTACTCTCGGCATATTGCTCAAAAATTTTTACCAAGCGTGGGATGGGCAATGGTTTTGCCAGATAATCATCGCACCCTGCTTCTATAAAGCGTTCTTTATCACCAACCATCGCGTAAGCCGTCACAGCAATAATGGGTGTCGTTACACCTCGCTTGCGTAATTGCTTGACGACCTCAAGACCGCTTGTTTCTCCTACCAATTGAATATCCATGAGTACGAGGTCGGGGTTCACATCATCATATTTGCGAATAGCCTCGCCGCCATCAATAAAATTGATAATTTCATGTCGCCCCATTTTTGCGACACGCTTGACTAGAAACACATTGGCTGGATTATCTTCAACATAGAGGATACGCATTATTCCACCGCCTCCGCTTTGGGTGTGGCTAAGTCAACAGTTGGCTGTTCTGGTACAACACCCGTATTGTTGGCTGTATCTGGCTGTACAATTGTTTCTTGATGCCCATTCTTATCTTGTTCAGCATATTTCTGGATAGTGAAATGAAATGTGCTACCTTTACCTAGCGTGCTTTCCATCCAGATACGCCCACCCATCAATTCTAGCAATTGGCGCGAAATTGCCAAGCCTAAGCCAGAACCGGAGCGTGGGTCGCGTCCTTTATGTTTTGCCTGCTGGAATTCCTCAAAGAGTGAGTCATGGAATTCGGCATCAATCCCAATGCCTGTATCCGTCACTGTAAATTGTATTTCATTCGTTTCCGTCAATTCTGTCACGGTTAGCGTGATGCTGCCGTCGTCGGTGTATTTACAAGCATTGCTGTATAGATTCAGCAAAACTTGGCGTAGGCGTGTTTCATCTGCCCAAACAAGTGGCATATTTTCTGGCACACTCTTACTGAGCCGAACAGTTTTCGAGCCGAGCAAGCCCTTAGCCGTCGCCATCACAGCATTCATAATCGCATCGGCTTCAACGGATGCCATGTGAACTTCCAATTTACCAGCATCAACTTTAGCAAGGTCGAGGATATCGTTGATAACATGAAGTAACTGTCGCCCACTATTATAAATTTGGTTCAAATCGCGCTGGTATGATGGGGCGAGTTCTTCATTATCATACATAATCGGGAATTGCAGCATCGTTTCGCTAAAACCAATAATGGCGTTGAGTGGTGTTCGCAGTTCATGGCTCATATTAGCGAGGAATTGCCCGCGAAAATGTTTTGCCTCTTCCGCATCATCATGGGCAACTTCTAATTCAGAATTGGTCTCTTGTAGCTTATCGCCAAGTGCTTCACTGCGTCGGAGACTCAGTTGCAATGCTTGACGTTTTTCAAACAGTTCTTCATTTGTCCGACGCTCTTTTTTATAATTATCGAGCGCCCACTGTGTAATCTGATACAGTTCCCCTGTCACCTGTGCTGCCAATCCTGCGCTGAGGAACATGAGTACAATCGAGAAAAACTGATGTGTATTGACGACGGTTGTGGTTTCTGTGCCAATCTGAGGAACAATGATTACAACCAGCGAACTTATGACCGTCAACCCTAGCGCACTTAATGGCGAGAGCAGTAAGCCGCCAATAAAGATGATAACTGGGAAAATAAACGGCACAATTTCTAATGTTTCGGGTGCGGGATTATAAAGCAACACCCCTATCCCTACGATAGTCGATAGAACATATGTCCATGCTGCCACGCCATATGACCTACGCTGAAGTAACTGAGCTACAACAATACTACCACACATCAAGATGACTGAAGCGAGTAGCCAAATCATGTTTGTCACAGAATCTAAACTTGATAATGAGCCAAATGTTAACAAACCCAAAATCAAGCCAAAACTCACGACAGCCGTAATACGATAGAGTGCTTTAAGGCGGTCTGTTTTTACTTCTTCAGCAAAAGATGTGTTAGTTGGAAGAGCCATAACTACCCCTCACAAAATGAATAGATGCACAGAAAAAAACGAACAATGGATTAAATTTTGTGTAAGTCTTTAATTTAACTTAACACAATCTTATTGTATATTGAAATAAGCAAAATAAGCAAAAGATAAAGTTTGTTTTTGTTAACATTCCTGAATTTCTATGCACAAACCCGTGATAAAAGTTAAGAATCGGGGTAACTGCTCAGGGGTATTGTAACGGAAATTGAGAAAAGATGGTACAATCTGAAACATGAATGAGATACGCGAGCAATTGAGACAACTGAATAAAGAACAACTGATTGACATCATCTTGGAGATGCGTGGGCAGATTGAGGAATTAAAAGCGGTTGTCAAAACACAGTCAGAGCGTATCCAA
>JAUZRW010000030.1 GCA_030950085.1 Anaerolineae bacterium | reverse complement strand
GAAGACCTTTTGCAGGGCTTGTCCAATGCTATCTATGGTGCGGCACGCTCTTAGCCCTCACTTCGTCTTTTTATAACACTTTATAACGAAAAGTAGCTCTCGACATATCGCCGTAGGCTACTTTAATGTGCCAAAGTCTAGGACAGGCTTCTGCCTGTCCGTTGTAATTCTCACGGATAGGCAAACAGTTATAAAGAAACCTATTCAAAATTATGCTTTGCGCCGCTGATTCTCCGTTCCTCTGCGTTACGCTTTTTTCTAAACACTTATCGGTCTCTAAATCACTCATCCCAGATAAATTGCTGTAAATCCACAGTCAGGGGTGTTCCTGCAAAATTACAACTCGCTGCTTCAGGGATAAAGCCTTCCCTGATAGATAGCATCGGTGCAGTTGGATTAAAATAGTTGTAAACTGAGCGCGATGTTTCCGCAAAAGCTGGCAGGGTATTTGCAAACGACAAATAACGTTCTCCTGTAGCATCCAATTGTGTACTGTGGAATGCCATCGACAAGACGTAATCGCCACCCGGCGTAAAAAAGATGCCAGCATTAGTATGAGTATCATCTACCCAACCATGTTTATGTGCTACCCGTGTATCTGCTGGAACACCCGTTTTCAGGAGTGCATCGACAGTATTATTGGACATCACATGCACCATCTGACGACACTCACGCGGTTCAAATGTTCCCGGTGGGAAGTCTGCAATGAGGGGACCCGTTTCTTCATAAGCACATTGATAAATCGCGGATAATACCCATCCCATATCTTCTACAGTAAGCTGATTGTACAGTTCGGGATTGGCGCGTTGTTGGTCTGCTTCGGTTTGTGGCACTGCGATAGGATAGGGTGCAATCGGCGGATTCTCTGGGTCAACGGTATAGGGAGCCAGCAAAAAACTGTTATTTAACCCTAAATCATTCAAGAAAGTGGTGACATTCTGTGCGCCTTGCCACTCGTCTCCGTCACCAATGACACCGAGTAAGCGATTGGTTGCGCTGTTCTCGCTACAAATCATGGTGTTGGCAATATCAGTTGCAATCGAGGGTGTGGGTGGGACATCAAGATATTGATACAGAGTCGCCAAAATCGTGATTTTGTTAACACTCGTACCACGATAAGCAATATTGCCACCAAAGGACATTGCCTCTCCCGTTTGTAAGTCAATCAGAAATAGTGATGCAAATTGACTCGTTTGTGGGTCAAAGCCCATTTGTAATAAGCGTTGCCAGATTTGATTACCCAGCGCAACAAAACCAGCACTCAATGGGACAGACTCTCTATTTTGTGTGCTACTTTGAACCACAGAAGGGGTTGGGGTCAATGTCGGCAAATTGAAATTTGTTGTGCTAATAGCAGGCAATGTGTAAATATCACCTTCAATATCCAGTAAATCAATGAGTAGCCACGCTTCGTTAGTGGGAGAATCATCATAGCGAATTTGTAGCCACGGTAATTGTGTGTGCCATGCAATAATCTGGAAGCGGTCTCCGGCTTGTGCCACGCCGACTCGCGGATAATTCGTGCCGGGTCCATAGCGCACATTGACTTCTCCTTGTACTGTTCCTGCAACCGTAAATACGGCGGTTGAGGATGGAATTGGCGAGGATTGTAATGGTGTGTTTTGTTGGACTGCTTGTTGCGTCGGCTGAGCGGCGGTTGGTATTGCAGTGGGTGGATTGTTCGTTATCGTGATTGTACTAAAGGGAACAGTTTGTAAATTACCTTCAATTTGCACAATATCGCGGAAAACCCAACCAATGGGTTGCTGCGTGCTTGGATTGGCAATGAGTACCCAAGGGAATAATTCACTCCGTCCAACAATCGGATACACAAGACCGATTTCCATTTGACCTAATAATTCCCCTTCAATATTAGGGGCAGCACGGATGTTGACTTGATTCTGTGCTGTTGCCCACACGCCGATATCTTGCTGCGCCATCAGCACTAAAGGCGATATGGCAATCACAAATATGATAAGCCAAATTGGTTTGATTCGTTGCATCGCGTTACCCATCTCAGATTGACTACAAACGGGGCGCATTATATCACGGCAAAGCCAGAGATAAACCTGTTGATTACCCTACGAAATGTGCATTAGATATGCCAAGTCATTATTGACTCGTGATTGGAATCTGCTAAAATATTGACTGCCAATTAAACATGCCGAAGTGGCGAAATTGGCAGACGCGCTACGTTCAGGGCGTAGTTCCTTCACAGGAGTGCGGGTTCGACTCCCGCCTTCGGCACAAAAAGACCTGACCAAGTTGTCAGGTTTTTTCATTTCTGCGATGACAATCTAAAACAACATCAAGAAATACGCTCCACAACGATAAACTGACCCGTTGCAGCCCCTTCACGGACTTTGATTGCGGCTTGATATTCTTCGGAGTATCTATTCAGCTATCCATGAGAAATCAGGCTGTGGTGCAAAAATCATCTTGAGTGTTTCAAAGATAGACTGCCCCTGACGGCGAGCCGTTTCAAGGATGGAGATGAGGTTGGCGTAAAGTTCAGCGCCCCAATCCGA
>JAUZRW010000003.1 GCA_030950085.1 Anaerolineae bacterium | reverse complement strand
TCGTGAATTGGCTTTCTATGATGATGGACAACCGATGCCATCCGCACAAGATTTCTGGCAAGAACAAGCACAAACTCGCGTGCGATGGTCGCCCTATACGTATTGGGTTGTTGATGAGTTTCAGGGTGATTATATCAATATCGACAGCAACGGCATTCGCTTCACACCGAATTATGCGACTGATGACTCGCAGCGTATTTTCGTTTTTGGAGGTAGTACCGTTTGGGGTGAAGGAGCGCGAGATGCTTATACAATTCCAAGTCATCTAGCACGCTTGCTCAATGAAAATGAGAC
This sequence comes from Anaerolineae bacterium, assembly GCA_030950085.1. Taxonomy (GTDB): domain Bacteria; phylum Chloroflexota; class Anaerolineae; order Aggregatilineales; family Phototrophicaceae; genus JAUZRW01. The sequence continues at coordinate 26,065 of JAUZRW010000003.1, read as the reverse complement.
ACCGCAAATTGTGACCAACTTCGGACAAACAGGTTATGTCAGTACACAAGATGCTATCTGGTTTCAGTTGCAACTTACACAAGGCAATGTCCCCGATATTGCGATATTTTATCAGGGCTTCAATGACACACTCTCGGCATGGGGGCAAAATTTAACCGGAATCACCCTACAAGAAAACTCGCGCCTCAATGATACCGAAGCCGGACGTATTTTGCGTAATGGTCAGCCTGTATTACGAATGCCAAACGAATCACTACAGCAGTACGATTTATCGCTGGCAAATGTCGAAAATGCTGATGCTGAAACGATTGCCGCACGTTGGTTTGCCAATGTCGAATTAGTCAACGCCTTGAGTTCTGCCTATGATGTGAAAGTGATTTTTGTCTGGCAACCTGCGATTATGTTCAAGTCCCCATTAACCGCTACTGAACAAGCCATCATCGAACGTTGGGAAAATGAAAGGGCTGGATTATTTGATTTATATACTGAGGTTGACACAATTATTCGACAAGGTGTCCAGAATTATGCTAATATCATCATAGTCAGTGATTTATTTGTCGGTGTAGAAGACAGTATTTTTCATGATTTAGTCCACATTACCGAAATTGGCAATGGCATCGTTGCAGAAGCCCTCTTGCCCGACATTATCACACATTTAGAAAACTAATTTTAGGACATTTTTATGGTGACAAGCCAAACACAATCAACCCCCTATAATCCCTTCACAGAAGAACACGAGATGTTCCGTAAGTCTGTGCGAAAATTTGTCGAAAACGAAATTACACCTTGTGCCGATGAGTGGGAAGCAGCCGGCATTGCTCCACTGCATGATATTTTCAAGAAAATGGGCGACTTGGGTTTTCTTGGTCTGAATTATCCCGAAAAATACGGCGGTTCGGAAGCTGATATATGGTTTACGGTTGTCTTGCATGAAGAATTGGCAAAAGCAGCGATAGGCGGTGTGCCGATGGCAATTGCTGTTCATACGGATATGTGTACGCCTGCCCTTGCTTATCATGGTAGTGACTATCTCAAAGAGACTTATCTCGCCCCATCAATTTGCGGCGACATGGTGGGTGCAATTGCTGTCACAGAACCCGATGCCGGCTCGGATGTGGCGCGGATTCGTACTCGTGCTGTCCGTGATGGTGATGATTATGTCATTAACGGCAGCAAGATGTATATCACCAACGGCACGCAGGCAGATTGGCTTTGCCTCTTAGCACGCACCTCTGATGATGACAATTACAAAGGCATGTCGCTCATCATTGTGCCAACAGATACACGCGGCTTTAATGTCAGCCGTAAACTGAAAAAACTTGGTCAACATAGTAGTGATACCGCCTTTTTGTCGTTTGAAGATATGCGCGTTCCCATCAAAAACCGTATTGGTAATGAGGGCAAGGGCTTCTATTATCAAATGGAGCAGTTTCAGGTTGAACGCCTCATCGGTGCTATCGGCTCATATTCGGGCGCAGAAAAAGCGGTGCGTGATACGATTGCCTATACCCGTGACCGCAAGGCATTCGGTAAGCCTCTGTTGGCGAACCAGTGGATTCAGTTCAAACTAGGCGAGTTGCTTACTGAAATTGAAGCCACTAAGCATATGACTTATTACTGCGCGAGTCTGATAGAATCAGGCGCAAAATCTAGTGAAGTGACACGCATTGCTTCCATGTGTAAACTCAAAGGCGGACGGTTAGCGCGACAAGTTGCCGATACCTGTATTCAGTTTTACGGTGGCATGGGATACATGGAAGAAACTCCAATTTCGCGGTATTATCGAGACTCACGATTGGCAAGTATTGGCGGCGGCGCAGACGAAATTATGTTGCAAATCATCGCCAAACTAGAAGGAATGCACATCGAATAGCACTGTTTTTAGATTAGATTTATGTGTGACACGAAAGACATTTTATGACCTATAGGATTGGTTCGGGGCAAGGCTATTACGGGGATGATGTCACCCGCGCCTTGCCTATGATTCTGGGAGAGCATGTTGATGTCGTGTGCTTTGAAGCATTGGCAGAACTCACCCTCGCTATCTTGCAAAAAGACAAGCTCAAAGACCCCTCTCGTGGTTATACTTTCGATATTGCGATTATTGCCAGCAAAATTCTCCCAGAGGCTTACAAGCGTAAAATCCCTCTCATAACGAACGGCGGCGGACTCAATCCTTTGGGCGCGGCACAGGTGATTTATGAAACCGCGCAAAAACTCGGACTCAAGGGCTTGAAAATCGCAGCCGTCACAGGTGATGATGTGCGCGATAGACTTGAGGCACTGATTAATGCTGGCGAAAAAATGGGACATCTGGAAACAGGTGAACCGCTCGACCCGACGAGTCATATGCTGGCAAATGCCAATGTCTATATGGGTGCGAAACCGATTGTTGATGCGCTCAATGCAGGGGCAGATATTATCATCACGGGACGTATCGCTGACCCGTGCTTGTATCTTGCGCCACTGATTGCCCATTATGATTGGGCATGGGATGATTGGGATAAACTGGCATCGGGCATTGTCGCTGGACATTTGCTGGAATGTACGGCGCAGGTTGTCGGTGGCAATAGTCTTGGCGTGATTGATACTATTGATGCTGCACATCTGTCGCAACTTGGCTATCCGATTGCACAAGTCGAAAGTGATGGCTCGTTTGTGCTGACGAAAACGCCTGATACTCATGGCATTGTTAACTTGCGAACAGTGAAAGAACAATTGCTTTACGAAGTTCATGACCCTGCAAATTATATTACGCCCGATGTCATCACCAATTTCACAACCCTTGCGCTGCAAGAAATCGCTGAAAATCAGGTTCGTGTTTCTGGGGTGACAGGAAAGCCGCGTCCTGATAAGCTAAAACTCACGCTTGGGCAAATGGAAGGCTACATGCGCGAGTTGATTTTCACTGTGGGCTATCCCGAAGCATGGAAAAAAGTTGACCAACTCAAAGCGATGATAGAATCGACATGGGATGGTTTGCCGATTGAGCGCGTGGACTATAGTTATCTCGGTCATAATAGCCTCTACGGGAATATCGCCCCACCAAATGATGACCCGTTGGAAATCATCGTGCGCGTGATGTTTACGGCAAAAGACGAAAAAACACTGAAAACGGCTGTGCGTAAAATGATGACTCATGGACTCAGTGGAGCGGCTGGCATGAGTATCTCTGGCACAACGATTAGTGCCAAACCGCGCATTGTACTGGGCTTGTTTCCAACGTTGCTCAGTCGAGAACATATTCAAGCAAGGATTCAATATAAGGTCGTTGAATAATGATTCAGACACAAAATATTCCAAATAATCTTTTTTTGTTTAACCCATTGCATGACCCGTTTATACGGGGTGATATGCCGACATTGCCAACAGCCATGAAACCCTCACATGCCTTGCGGTATTTCTTTATTTTGCTCATCTTAGTCGCGCTCCCAGCAAGCCTGATTATTACTTTGCTTATCTCTTTGACAGGACGCAATGTATTTGTATTGCTCCCTGTAGAAATTATTGCGGCATTCGTGGCTTGTGCTTATATCGCTTTGATGGGCTATTGGCATGACCGCGCTTTATTGCGTTCAGGCAAGGTGCTGATTGGTGAAGTTATTGATTGTGATACGCGCCCTGTGATTGGCACAGCATCACACCGTATTGTGACACGGATGCGTTATCGCTTTGCCACACCTGATAATACATCGGTGGTAAAAATCGTTAATCTGGCATATAGTCGCCAACAATTGCCGGATGGTCGGCGTTACCCTCAAGTTGGGACAAAAATTGCGGTACTCTATGCTGATAGTCGCCATCAAATGTTGTTATGAAACGTGTCGTTTGGATTTGGCTGGCGGAAGATGCCAGCGAAATTGACCGCAAAGCATGGCAACAATTTGTCAAAGTCAACATGACAATCTCAGAAGATGTACGTTTTTTAGTAGCGGATACGCAATCAGATTTGGACTTCAAGGCGAATACGCTCCAAAAAGCAGGCTGGACATTTGGGCGACAAGGCGACGGCTGGATGGCACGAGTTTATTATTTTTGCAAAGAGGATAACAAGTCATGACAAAACGCCTCTATGATTTAGCCTATGGACGCAGTGGCGATAAGGGCAATATTGCCAATATCAGTGTGATTGCCCGTTCTCCCGAAGCGTATCAGGAGATTAAAGCAAAATTGACGGCAGAACGGGTGAAGACTCATTTGGATGACCTTGTATTGGGTGATGTCGTGCGATATGACTTGGATAATATTGAGGCATTAAATTTTGTGTGCCATGATGCGCTTGATGGTGGCGGAACTCGTTCGTTACGGATTGACCCACTTGGCAAGTCGTTAGCTGGGGCGCTGTTGTATATGGTGTGGGATGACTGAGTTTTTGGACTATACTCCAATAAAAGAGATAGTTCGTTGGTTTGGGGTTTGATTTGCGGCAGTTGCAGCAGCAGAGATTTTTTACTGCAATCAGTACGAGGGTTTGCAGTATGACGATAACCTTGCATTTTGGACATCATAGCACGCCATTAGTATCCTTCGGTCTGTCTTTAGAAAAAGCGTAACGCAGAGAAACGGAGAATCAGAGGCGCAGAGCCTAATTTTGAATGGGTTTCTTTATGTCATTCGAGCATCTTTGCGGTTCATATTTTTGCGATTTCTTTCCAGATCTCACTTTGCAACAAGGCTAAAGTTTCAATTTTGATAGAATAGCATGATTGCGCTATATAGCCTATCATGATTTCGTGCGACAATGATGAACATATGGAAGAAATTAACGTTAATGATGTGTGAGATTACGCGCAGTATGTTGATGGCTTAGGAGCATTTCAGTACCTAGATAGTGCATATTGTACATTTTATCTTATCCTGATTATCCCCAAAATAAGCCCCTTGCGGTATAGTTAAACTCAGATTCGATTCATTGAAATTTTAGGCGCAATTCATCGCGCCCCTACAATTGTGATGCTTTATAGAAAAGGATATATTTGTGAGCGATTTCGATAATCTCGAAACGTTATTGGTTGAAATAGATGATTTTACGGCGTTTATCACACTGAATCGTCCGGCGGCGCGAAATGCGATGAACTTCAAAATGGTGGAAGAAATTACCTCTGTTTTCGAGTCGCTGCGCGATAATCGGGATGTGCGTTGTGTCGTCCTCAGTGGCGCAGATGGGACATTCTGTGCGGGCGGTGACATCAAAGAAATGCGCGAAAAAACCGTACCGAACGGCGATTCACGTATCAATCTTGATGTGATGTTACGCACTGTGAATCAATCGGCGCAGGTGGTGATTGCCAAAGTTGAAGGGGCAGCACTCGGCGGCGGATTGGGCTTGGTCTGTGTCAGTGATATTGCGATTGCCAGCGATAATGCCCAATTTGGAATGCCGGAAGTGCGTCTCGGTGTATCGCCTGCCTTTATTTCGCCGTTTGTATTACAGCGTATGGGCTTAACCCGTACCCGTGAATTGATGCTGACAGGTCGGCGTTTTGGCAGTCAATTAGCACTCGATTATAGTCTGGTGCATATGACCTGTGCGCCACAAGATATTGATGATTGTGTACAAGTACAATTGAATGACATCCGCCTCTGTGCGCCGCGTGCGATTGCTGCTACCAAAGACCTTATTTTCACAGTGCTAGAAAATTCACTAGGCGACACCGTTGAGTATCGGGCGAATCTGCTCAATACGCTGCGAAGTGGTGAGGAAGCTCAAGAAGGAATGAAAGCATTCTTAGAAAAACGTCCTGCGGCATGGGTTAAAAAGGAGCGAGACACATGATTCGCAAATTGCTGATTGCTAATCGCAGCGAAATTGCCTGTCGCATTATGCGGACGTGTCATGAAATGGGGATAGCCACTGTTGCGGTTTATTCCGATGCTGATATGACTGCTCTGCATGTCGAAATGGCAGATGAGGCGCTGCATATCGGCGGTGCAGCCGCGAGTGCTAGTTATCTCAATATTGATAATATTTTGCAAGCCGCACAGCGAACGGGTTCTGATGCGATTCATGCGGGCTATGGTTTTTTAGCGGAAAATGCGACTTTTGCACAAGCTGTCATAAATGCCGAATTAATATGGGTTGGAGCGACTCCGCAGGCAATTGAGGCAATGGGCAATAAGGCTACAGCGAAAAAGTTGCTACAAGACATTCCCTATGTGCCGGGCTATGTCGGAGATGACCAATCGGACGCGACATTTACAGCAGAAGCCGCAAAAATTGGCTATCCGATTATGGTCAAAGCCGCAGCAGGGGGTGGCGGAAAAGGAATGCGCCTTGTTCATCAACCTGAAAAATTGGCGAGTGAACTAGCAGCAGCCCGTCGAGAGGCAAAACAGGGTTTTGGCGATGACACCCTGATGCTCGAAAAGGCATTGATTCGTCCACGCCATATTGAGGTTCAAATTGTCGGCGATAAACATGGGAATGTCATTGCGCTTGGTGAACGCGAATGTAGTATTCAACGGCGGCATCAGAAAATTATCGAAGAGACACCTGCCTATGGTTTGAGTGATGAATTGCGTCGGGCGCTTCATGAAACGGCTATCAATATCGCGCAGCAATTGAATTACGATAATGTGGGAACTGTCGAGTTTTTGCTGGATAGTGACAATAATTTCTATTTTATGGAGATGAATACTCGCTTGCAGGTTGAGCATCCGGTAACAGAAATGGTTTATGGCGTGGATTTGGTGCGCTGGCAGTTAGACATTGCACAGGGAACACCTCTCACAGCATTAGCTCCTGATGGTTTAATGCCTGATGGTCATGCAATTGAAGTGCGTATCTATGCTGAAGACCCCTATCATGATTTTCTGCCTGTGACTGGAAAAATTTTACACTGGCAAGAGCCTCATCATGTGCGCGTTGATTCGGGTATTCGCAGTGGCGATGTGCTTAGTACACATTATGACCCACTGTTGGCAAAAATTATCGCTCACAGTCGCAATCGAGAAACGGCGATTCGCAAGCTGGATTATGCTTTGTCGAAATTGCAATTTTTGGGATTGCGAAATAATGTCGGTTTTTTGCGCCATGTTTTGATGCACGCTGACCACTTGTCGGGTGACATTAGTACACAATTTTTAGATGACCATCCTGAACTAATGGAATCTGATGCCAATATCTCGCATGTGGCTATCATTGCGGCAGCGATTGCACGACAAGGGCGCGGATATTGGCGTAATAATCCTAATCGTCCGATAAAACACAATTTTGATACCGGCAAAGGCGCTGTTGAGATTCTGTTAACTCCGCAACGAAATGGTGAAACAATCGTCCATTTGGGAGATGACGAATATCGTGTTCGTGTGCATAATGAGACCGATGGGCAATTTGACCTTGAAGTGAATGGACATCGGCAAACGGTGGCAGTTGCACAAGGCGAAAACGATATCTGGTGGGTTTATTCGGCATATGGAACGACTCGGCTACAATGGCTGACACCCCTACCCTTGCCTAGTCAACAGCTAGAGGTACACGGTTCGCTGCGTGCGCCGATGCCGGGACAAGTTATTGCTGTGCATGTCGCAGTTGGGCAAACTGTCAAGCAAGGGGATGTCTTGCTGATAATCGAAGCGATGAAAATGGAACATCGTATTGAAGCCCCGTATGATGGGACAGTTGAAACTATCCGCTACAGCACAGGCGATACTGTCCAACAAGATGAGATTTTACTGGCTTTGGCAGATGCAAATGATTAGTCGAATAAAAGTTCTATTAGAATCGGTTTTATGTAAGCTATCTTACAGACCTTGCCATCTGAGGCTGTCATAGTCGGAATTTGAACTGTGGACTCTCACATTTATTTTATTCTATAACTGTTCCAAAAATTGGAGGAACGATGTACTCGAACAATAAACGCCTTTCTATTGGGCTATTGGTATTCAGCATTGCTGTTTTGGTGCTGAGTGTTGGTGGTGTTGGCGCACAAGGCGGCGGAACGCTGCGTGTTGGCATCTTGGAACCTGTGAATCTTGACCCCGCCACAGGCAATAGCGATGATGAAGTGATTCTCAATCGCCATATTTATGATTATCTAATTGAAATTTTACCAGAGGGTAGCCTCGTACCGAGTCTAGCGGAAAGTTGGGATATCAGTGATGACGGTCTCACTTACACGTTTAATCTGGTCGAAGGTGCAACCTTCCATGACGGCAGTGCTTTCACGGCTGAGGATGTGGTCTTCACCTTCAATCGTATGGTAGAAGTTGGTTCATCAGCTGTTGGTCTCTTGGGACAAGCCCCGACAGGTGAAGAAGATGATGAAGGCAATGCTATCCTTGCTCCGACATGGACTGTTGAAGCTGTTGATGACACGACAGCTGTTTTCACATTAGAAGCGCCGAATGCCGATTTCTTGTTTGGTGTGGCTTCACGTTTTGCGCCTATCCTTAACGCTGGCACAGAAAATGTGAATGTACTCGGTGATGATGGCAGTACAGCTAATTTCAATGGGACTGGACCCTTCATTTTGCAAGGACTTGATGCGGGCGAAGGGGCAACATTGGTCGCCAACGAAAATTACTGGGGTGGTCGTCCTTCTTTGGATGTGCTGGAATTTGTCTTCATCAACGACACCAATACACAGGTGAGCGCCCTTCGTAGCGGCGATGTCGATTTCATCTACAAGATTCCGACTGATTTATTGCCTCAAATCGAAGGTGAGGACGATATTACCATTAGCACCGTCGCCACCAACACGCACCCTGTCATTCGCTTACGTTCGGATGAGGGCTACATTGGTGAAGATGTCCGTGTTCGTCAAGCATTCAAACACGCGACAGACCGCGAATTATTGAACCTTGATGTGCTAGATGGTCGGGGTGCCGTGGGTAATAATAATCCGATTGGACCCGTTTATGGTTCATTATACAGTCCAATTGAGGGCTTAGATTATGACCCAGCGCGTGCCTGTGAATTAATAAACGAATACGCTGCCGATAATCCTGATAGTCAATGGATTAGCATGGATGGTGATACAGCGACTCTCAATGTTGATTTCTATGTCGTAGAGGCATTTGAATATCCACTAGCGGCTGAATTCTTGCAGCAACAGTGGCAAGAAGGTTGTATCAATGTCGAACTCATTATTCGTCCGCAAAATATCTATTACGGCGATAATGAGTGGATGACAGTTGATTTGAGCCTGACAGGTTGGGGAACACGCCCGACACCTCAAGAATACTTGAGCGTTGCTTATGTCACGGGTTCACCTTTCAATGAATCACATTGGTCAAATGCCGAATTGGACGCATTGGCAACAGCCGCATCTATCACGAGTGACCCGATGGAACGTGCTGCTATCTACAACGATATTGCGAACATCTTTGAGCAAGAAGGTCCGATTATCGTACCGTTCTTCCGCCCAATTTCTGGTGCGTATCGCAACAATGTTGACGGTCTCATGATGCACCCCTTCCCCGGACGTACTGACTTAGACAGTGTGACGGTAGTGGGCGACTAAATCCATGACCGAACAGTTACAGGTGGAGTCTTCCGAGACTCCACCATCTCCCATGCGGAATGAGCATGGATTCATCAACTTCATACGACAAATTGCACAGCGTCCGGTTGCTTTGGTCAGTATGGTTATCGTGCTGATTTTTATTTTGTTAGCCGTTATCGGACCCGCCGTTGCCCCCTACGAATTTGATGCGATTCAACGCGGAGAAGACCGTCGTGCCTTACGAAATACCCCACCATCCACAACCTATATTATGGGAACAGACAGTCGGGGGCGCGATATTTTTAGTCGTCTCTTATGGGGCGCACGCGATACGATTGGGCTGCCGGCGGTGGCTTCGCTACTCGCTGTTTCGATTGGGGCGCTGATTGGGCTTTCGACAGGTTATGTGGGGGGCTGGTATGATGAGACAGTCTCGCGCTTAATGGATAGTCTGTTGGCAATACCCGCTTTGGTGCTGGCGCTGGTGATGATTACAACGATTGTGCCTATTCTGAGCAATACGGAAGTCTTAGGTCTTGTGCAATTGGTCGATTTTTTTGGTGCAAACAATATCAGTCTCACAGTAGTCATTGTCTTATTGTATGTCCCGATTGTGGCTCGTGTTGTTCGCAGTGCCACCTTGAATGTGCGCGATTTAGGGTATATTGAAGCAGCAAAATTGCGCGGCGAGTCACTCTTATATATTTTATTTAGCGAGATTTTTCCGAGTGTTTTACCGTCGTTAGTCGTGGAAGGTTCTTTACGCCTCTCATACGCCATATTTTTAGTCGCCTCACTCGGATTTTTGGGATTAGGTGTACAACCGCCCTCACCGGAATGGGGACGTATGGTCTTAGATGCTCGTAATTTTATGACCGAAGCCCCATGGACAATGTGGTTTCCGGTACTTGCTATTGCGAGTTTAATCATTAGTATCAACCTGATGTCGGATGGTATGCGGCGCGTCCTACGTAATGAAATTGGTCGAGAGTAAATCATTTATGGCAACCCCCGTCATTGAAGCACGCAATCTATCCATTGATTATCGCATCGACAAGCAGTGGCTTAATGCTGTCTGCGATATTGACCTCACAATCAATCCTTTGCAAATTCATGGACTTGTCGGTGAAAGTGGCAGTGGGAAATCGACACTTGGTCTGGGCATGATGCGTTATTTAGATTCCAATGCTCGTATATCGCAAGGAGAAATTTTATTTAATGGTGACGATATTGCCCGTACATCGCTCAGTCAGATGCGAAGTATATGGGGCAAAGAAATTAGTCTCGTACCACAAAATCCACTCGATTCGCTCAATCCCTCAATGCGAATCGGTAAACAGATGGCAGAAGTCACGATGTTGCATATGGGGCTATCACAAAAAGAGGCGTTGCAAACAGCGATACAAGCATTAGAGCATGTAAAAATTGCTGACCCTGAGCAAATCATTCGGCATTATCCGCATCAACTCAGTGGCGGGATGCAGCAGCGCGTCATGATTGCCATGGCGCTCAGTACCCGTCCAAAATTATTGATTCTTGATGAACCTACAACCGCCTTAGATGTCACAACGCAAGCTGTTATTCTTGATTTGGTGCGTGAACTCATCAAGGAAGAAGAAGCGGCTGCTTTGTATGTGTCACATGATTTAGGAACGGTGGCGCAGTTGTGCGATTATGTCACTGTCCTCTATGCCGGTGAAGTGATGGAAAGTGCCTCTGTGCAAGATTTGTTTGCAAAACCCTTGCATCCGTATACAGCAGGCCTGTTAAGCAGTTTGCCCAATGCGAATCATGGCGAACGCAATTCACGCCTATCGACAATTGATGGTGTCGCGCCTTCATTAGCGGAACGTTCTAGTGTCTGCGTATTTGCGGAACGCTGTCCGGTAGCCATAGAAAAATGCCATAACGAAAAACCCCCGTTAGAGCAAACCGTCGGCAATCGACTCGGACGCTGTTGGCGTTGGCAAGAAATCGACAGTGGCGATATTATCCCACGCAATAAGCCACAAGGATTCATCACCGAAAACAATCAGAAAGAAAAATCTGGCTTGGTACTTGCCGCCCATACAATTAGCAAGCAATTTGGCGAATACTCGCTGCTTGACCGTCTGCTGGGACATGAAAAAAATTATGTTCAGGCAGTGCAAGATGTATCATTGGGTGTCGGTCATAGTATGACGGTTGGCATTGTCGGCGAAAGTGGCAGTGGTAAGACCACATTGGCACGAGCGATTGTCGCACTGATTAGTGCCGATTCTGGCACAATGGAATTATTAGGCACACCTTTGCCTGTAGAATTGAACAAACGCGATAAAAACGCGCTGAGTCAACTCCGCATGATTTTCCAAAATCCGAATGATGCTCTGAATCCCTATCAAACCGTGGAAACAACTCTCGGACGTACATTTAAGGTATTAAGTAAAGAAAATCCAAGCGCCACAGAAATCAGCGAACGGATAGAGGAAGTCTTGCAGGCAGTCGGCTTGGCGGCGGCTTATGCGACACGCTATCCTAATCAACTGAGTGGTGGTGAAAAACAGCGTGTGGCACTTGCACGAGCATCCATCGCTAATCCTGCCCTTATTATTGCGGATGAACCAACTTCTTCATTAGATGTATCCGTTCAGGCAACAATATTAAATTTGCTCAAAGATTTACGCGCCCAACGAGGGGCATCTTATGTCGTGATTTCGCATGATTTGGATGTCATTCACTATCTATCGGATTGGATTGTGGTGATGTATCTGGGTGAAATTATGGAACAGGGGTCATCGGAAAAAGTTTATGAATTGCCGATGCACCCCTATACAGAGGCATTGCTATCTGCGATACCTGTCCCTGACCCGACAGCCCGACATGGGCATATTCGCCTTGACGGGGATATCCCTAGTCCGCGCAATAAGCCGACAGGTTGCCCTTTCCACACGCGCTGCCCACGTTATATTGGCGATATTTGCAAGCACGAAGCCCCACCCATTCGCACGACAGATGATGGTCATCAGATTCGGTGTCATATTCCATTGGATGACTTAGCGATAACCCAAAAACAGTCCACACCAGAGAGGACAGTGTAATGGGACGTTATGTGATTCGGCGCACACTGACACTATTGCTGACGGTATTGCTCACTTCGATTATCATTTTCGCATTGACACAACTCCTACCGGGTGATGTCGCAAAATTGGTAATGGGACGCGAGGCATCGCCATCAGAAATAGATAATTTCAATGAAAGATTCGGTCTCGATAAACCGATGCCCGTACAATATGTGCGGTGGCTAGGCGGTTTCCTGACAGGTGAATGGGGACGGTCGTATATTCAAGGTAATCCGCCTGTGCGACCATTGGTGACAGAGCGCATGGCGAATTCATTGCGCTTGGCAGGTTTCACCTTATTACTCGCTGTTCCGACTTCCATATTGTTGGGTATCGGCGCGGCACTGAACGAAGATAGTTGGCTTGATAATGCGATTTCTATCGTGTCATTATCTGTTGTCGGGTTGCCAGAATTTGTCACGGGTATTGTATTGATGAATATTTTTGCGCTCGGATTAGGTTGGTTTGAGGCAACTTCGCTGGTATCTGATACTATGTCGCTGCTGGATTGGATACGGATTCTAGCTTTGCCTGCCATCACAGCGAGTTTCGTACTGATTGGTTATATCACACGCATGACCCGGGCGAGCATGATTGATGAACTGAAAAAATCGTATGTGCGAACAGCAACACTCAAGGGCTTACCGCGCCCCACAATTATTCTGCGACATGTGTTACGTAATGCTCTCTTGCCAACGATTACTGTGATTGCTATCAGTATCGGCTGGTTGATGGGCGGCATTGTTGTCATTGAGAATGTTTTTAATTATCCGGGCATGGGTTCAGAATTAGTGAGTGCCGTCGAAAAGAAAAACATCCCTGTTTTACAAGCGATTACTATGATTATCGTCTTCATTTTTGCGCTGGCGAATCTGCTGGCGGATTTGTTGTATGCCCTCTTGAATCCACGTATTCGTTTGGAATAATCCCTGTTGTAAGAAAAAGTATAACGCAGAGAAACGGAGGATCAGAGGCGCAGAGCATAATTTTGAATAGGAATCTTTGTATCGTTCGCGTCCTTTTGTGGTTCAACTTTTTTCTGAGTTTTTCCAGATTTTACCGAAAAAGCGCCGTAAAGCCCCTAGATTTATCTATGGGGTATAAGGCGTAGTGGCATGTGTGGCTGTATTTTGCTTTGGTAATTGTCAAGCAAAATACGCCATGCCAGCACATTTTGTGATATACTACCAATGTCGTTCAGAAGTAGAATAGACTCAGACGATAATTGTAGTACAGGACAGGATGTGTCCTTGTCGCATAACGTAGACCATTGGGTCATGCGTGCGCCAGAAGCCCCCAAATTTATTTGTGGGGAGCGTCACGATAGCTACTATAAGAAAATCTACCAAATTTATCCTTTGCCAACACTTACACGCTATAATGAGATATGTATCCATCAAATAGTGGAGAACTAATCTCATGCCGATGTATGATTATCGTTGTCAAGAATGCGGTCATCAATTTACAGAGATTCACGCTATCAATGACCTACAGCCGGATTGTCCCGAATGTGAATCGGAAGAGGTGCAACGTTTGATAACAAGCGCACCCACTCATGCAAAAGGAATGTTGACTCCGGCAGGCACGAGTCGTCGTTCAAGCAAGGAAGAGTTGCGGGCGAAATGGCGCGAAGAAACCCCCAAACTACGTAAGAAACTCCGTGATAAATTGGGTGAACAATATGTAAAAGATATTCCCTCGCTGAATGCGAATTTCGATGATTAATGACCTCTCAGGCAGTTGCACACAGGCTGCCTGTCTCCTATGTTGAGGAGCAAACATGCCCGAAGAATCAATTAATTATGACCGTGCCGCCGATTTTTATGATGCGACTCGTGCTTATCCTGATGGCATCGCAGAAGAGGTAGCTGCCTTCATTGTCCAAAAAGCCCTCTTAAAATCCGACACGAATATACTGGAAATTGGCATCGGTACAGGTCGTGTAGCAGTCCCATTATCAGCACATGTCGGGAGCATCACCGGCATTGATATTTCAAGCAAGATGCTGGCGAAAATTCATGAGAAACAGGCTTCCGCACCGATTCAAATAGCAGAAGCGAGTGCCGAAAATATCCCGTTTGCAGCACGTACTTTTAAGCATGTGCTGGTTAGTCATATACTACATTTGGTCTCTGACCCACAAGCCGTATTATCGGAAATTTCACGGGTGCTAAAACGTCCCGCACAACTCATCCACATACGCGGCTTTCGTGATAATCCACCAAAATTTGAAGTTGTTGCCGATGAGTGGCGCAAACATCGTAAATTAGGCAAAAAATCGGTATTTGAGCGTGCCTCATCTAATGATTTTTTCTTGCCGAGTGATTGGTTTAAGATTGAAGAACACCGCTTTACTTATCCCACCAAAGAAAATCCTAAGTATTTCTTAGATGCTATCAAAAATCGCTGGTGGTCAACTATGTGGGCAATGTCTGAGCCTGAATTAGAAATTGCTTACTTGGCTGTTGAACGGGTGATAAAAGAGCAATTCGGTGACGATTACGATAGCGAAGTCGAGTTTACAGCAGGTATTGTCTTACAGGTCTTTTTGCCAAAAAAATGAGGGGCGCGTATGAGCATACACATCAAGGGGGCGCAAGTATGGGATGCGTCAAGAACCTCTGAGCGTGATTTGTACGTGAAAAATGGGCGCATCATCAGTGAAAAACCGAATCATGCTGTCGAAGTCGATTTAGAGGGTTATACGATTTTTCCCGGATTGATTAACGCCCATGACCATCTGGAATTGAATCATTTTCCACGCACGAAATTTCGGGATGTCTATGATAACGCGCATCAATGGGGTGAAGATGTTAACGCCCGACTCAATGATGAGCCATTTAAGACACTCCGCAGTTATCCGCTATGGGATAAGGTTTTTATTGGTGGGCTGAAAAATTTACTCTGTGGGGCAACGACAGTTGTTCATCATGGAGCGCCGCATAAGCCGATGTATCGCAAAGATTTGCCTGTGCGCGTACTGAAAAATTATGGTTGGGCGCATTCGCTTCACTTCAATACTGAAGAAGAAATCATTCGTAGTTATCAAAATACTCCGAAAAATTATCCGTGGTTTATTCATCTAGCAGAAGGCACAGATGATATTGCGGCTGGCGAGTATCAACGCTTGAAAAAGCTAGGCTGTGTCGGTGAAAATACAGTTATTGTGCATGGTGTCGGGATGACTGAGGATGACATTGTTGATGCTTCAAAAATTATTCAGGGCTTCGTGATTTGCCCGACAACCAATATGTATTTGTTGTCATGTCTAGCAAATTTACAAAAATGGTATCATGACGCATCAAATAAGGTGTTTTTGGGAAGTGATTCTCGCTTGACTGCTGATAGTGACTTTTTAGACGAAATAAGATTTACGGCGCTTCATACTTGTCTTGATGATGACAAACTTATCCGATTGCTACAGAATCGGTTTTATGATGTTTTTATGGCGGACTTTATCTGTTTCAAATCTATTGGATGGTCAAATGACTGTTATCGTAGAGAATTAGATTTAGTTATTAAAGAAGGCATCCCACAAATTGGCGACCCTGACATAATGGCGAAATTTTCGTCTGTGCAAACCGTCGCTTGTACACTCAATGGTGTCGAAAAACGCATGAATGTGGAACTTGCGCGGCAGGTGCATCGTTGTAAACTCAAGGAGCAAGGGTTAGAAGTCGATGAACTGCCAAAGGGCAAGCGATTCATCTTTTTCTGATAGTAATTGCGTAAAACATTGTGGGCGCATTGCCATACGCCCCTACATTATCCGTTACTGAGGGGCAACATCTATGAGCGATATTTTATTTGGACAATCTTATTATCTGCGTTTTGATAAAAAATTATGGGATGCCATGCAGCCGTATCCCCCACTTGGGACATTATACGCCGCGAGTTTTATGCGCGAACAGGGTTTCACTGTTGGCTTGTTTGATGCGATGCTCGCAAAATCAACCGTAGAGTGGAATGATGCTCTGATAGCCCATCAGCCACGATATGCTGTAATATTTGAGGACAATTTTAACTATCTGAGCAAAATGTCCCTGCTACGGATGCGTGAAGCCGCTTTTGAGATGATTGGCTATGCGAGGGCTCAGGATTGCATCATCATTGTGGCAGGTGCGGATATGTCCGACCACACCGAAAAGTACCTTGAACGCGGTGCGGATTATGTGCTACTCGGTGAAGGTGAAGAAACACTGGCAGAATTGGTTAATTATCTGGAGGCAATTGACACGGTTGGCAATCGACCTAGCGAAAATAATTTATATCAGATTCAATCGCTGGCATACATGCAACATGGCAAAGTCATCAAAACACCGCCGCGCCCTGTCATTCGCACATTAGATGACATGCCCTTCCCTGCATGGGATTTGGTAGACCGTGACAAATATCGGGCGATTTGGTACGAGAATCACGGCTATTTCAGCATGAATCTGGTGACAACTCGCGGTTGTCCGTTTCATTGTAATTGGTGTGCCAAGCCGATATGGGGGCAAAAGTATAATTCGCGCAGTCCGCTAACTGTTGTGCAAGAAATGAAGTGGCTTAAGGAGAATTTTCAGCCCGACCACATCTGGTTTGTAGATGATATTATGGGCATACGGGATTTGTGGATAGAAGAATTTGCCGATTTGCTGGATGAACACGATGCACATATTCCGTTTAAGAGTCTCAATCGCGCCGATTTACTCCTACGCGGCAAAACGATTCCGGCATTGGCACGAGCAGGGGCAGATATTATTTGGATTGGCGCAGAAAGTGGCAGTCAGAAAATTCTTGATGCCATGGATAAGGGTACACAGGTCGAGCAAATCTACGAAGCGACGAAAAAAGCACATGAACACGGAATCAAAGTGGCATTTTTTCTGCAATTTGGCTATCCCAGCGAAACACGCGAAGACATTGAATTAACCCTGCAAATGGTACGTGACCTGATGCCGGATGATATTGGAATCAGTGTCAGTTATCCACTACCCGGAACCCCCTTTTATGAGACTGTGCGCTCAGAATTGGGGCGTGAAAATTGGTATGACAGTCAAGATATGGCAATGTTGTATCAGGGTCCATTTCGGACAGGGTTTTATCGGCAACTGCATAAGGTTGTGCATAAAGATTATCGTAGCCGCAAAACATGGCAAAATTTACGCTCATGGTTGCTGAAACCTCATACGCTGCGTCCTTCTCATTTACGCCAAATCGCATCTATGATTTATCATCGCCTGACGCTGGCATTGGCGAATCATGAATTGGATAAGCTGTCGCAATTGCCGCATGAGCCGACAAAATTACCGAATGTCGTGCTTGATGATATGGGCTATCCGCCAAATTACTTTGAAGAAACTTATGGTTCTCTCGCGGATGACCCCATTGAACGGGGTGAACAGCCGCCAATGGAAATCCGAGACGATATATAATACCAGATGCTAAAAGACATCCGGCAATAAGGTCTGGAAGCACCATAAATGGCGCTATTTTAGCCTCGTTCACGGGGCTTAATATACTGTTTGCCGAATGCCTTCTAGCTTTCGGCAGATGATGACAGCATGTGTCAGTTGCTACAATTAATCAAGATTTTCGAAAATCATTCGCACGAAACATCACTCCTGAGTACAATATTGAAAATACAGGAGATTGTTCCATCATGCCCGAAGAAGAACGCGACATCACTGATGATATACCCCTCTCAGAATTGACTGTGGGCGAGTTTAAGGCGTTGATGCAAGAAATTCTCGCCAATATTGCACCGCAACGTGACAGTAGCACGGCATCTCCTCCTGATGAGCCAAAAGCTGAAGTCAAGCGCAAGTCATTGGATGAGTTCATGAGTGGTTTGGGAAGCAATTAATCGCCTGATTGCATGAAATTCGGTATGATTATGCTGAATCATCTATACAGGAGGTTGAAGTTGTGTCTTACACTGTTCGCACATTATTCTTGCAAAATTTTTTCTCGCCAGCACATGACATGGCAGATTACCGTAGAGGCGGCAATCAGAGTATTGATAGGCAAGCGTTATTGGGCGCGATGAAGCGGACTGAACTTGCTGATAAGACACTCGAAAGCGAACTCCATGCCTTTGCCGAACGCGGTTATCAGATTATTAGCCTGATTCCTCATCCGATTGATGCCGAAAATCCGTATGATTTATTGATAACCGTTATTTTTTCGCAAGCCGAAACGTAATCTTTAATGGATATTTTACTGACGCACGGCTATTTTCTGTATCAAGACCCACATGAAATACAAATCATGAAGCCTTATCCACCATTGGGGATTTTGTATATTTCATCGTATCTCAAGCAACAGGGTTTCGATGTGGAGGTCTTCGATACGACCTTTAGCAGCATGGTAGATTTTCAGACAGCTATTATTGAAGCGCGTCCGTCAATCGTCGGCATCTATACCAATATGATGACTAAGCGCAATGTGCTGAAAATGGTCAATTTTCTCAAGCAGCAAGATATCACGATTGTTCTCGGTGGACCCGACCCACCCCATTATGCTGAAGAATATTTGCAACAGGGCGCGGATATTATCGTCAAAGGCGAGGGTGAAATCACACTGGCAGAGTTGATTCCGCATCTGGCGAAACATGGCTTAACGCAATTAGATTTAATCAAAGGCATTGCATGGCTGGATGATAGCGGCTGTGTCGTCGAAAATGAGCCGCGCCCGATGATTGCTGATTTAAGTTCGCACCCATTTCCTGACCGTGAAGCAATTAACCTCGAACAGTATATGCAAATCTGGAAAACGCATCATGGCATGAGTAGCGTGAGTGTGATTCAGGCGCGAGGCTGTCCGTATACGTGTACATGGTGCAGTCATAGTGTTTTCGGGAATACACATCGTCGCCGCAAGCCCGATGATGCTGCCGAAGAATTGCTGTGGATAAAAGAACGCTATAATCCCGATTTGATTTGGTATGCTGATGACGTGCTGACGATTAATCATCGCTGGTGGTATACCTACGCTGATGAGTTGGATAAGCGCGGCGTTCGGATTCCATTTGAGGGGATTTCTCGCGCTGATAGACTCGACGAAAAGATGGTAGCAAAGTTGGCTGAAATGGGGTGCTATCGGCTATGGAATGGCAGTGAAAGTGGCTCACAGAAGATTCTTGATGCCATGAAACGCAAAGTTGAAGTGCGCGATGTTCAGGCAAAAACTCATCTGTTACAAAAATATGGTATTGAAGCTGGCATGTTCATCATGCTGGGTTATCATGATGAAACGATAGACGATATTGCAGACACAGTAGAACATCTCAAAATCTGTAATCCTGATGTGTTTTTAACGACAGTTGCTTATCCGATTAAAGGCACGCCCTATTATGCTGATGTCGAAGCGGATGTGCTGCGAAATGGCAATTGGGCAGAAAATGCCGATAGAGATTTAACCGTCGCTGGACGGTATAGCAAACGCTTTTATAGCTTTGCAACGCGCTGGATGGTAAACGAAGTGGCGCTAAATAAGGCACGTAAAAATGGCGGTGTGTCGTTTCCACGTATGGCGAAAATGTGGCTAAATACGAAGATTGGGCGCTTTGGCATGGAAATCAGCAAAAATGAACGTGAAACGACTGGTGAACGGGTAGAAAAACAACAATCACAAACAATTGGCTTGCAGGAGATAGGTTAGTGACTGCCTTTGACCCCCTCGCTAACACCTATGATGCTGATTTCACGAACACTCAAATCGGGCGGTATTTGCGCGATAAAGTACAACAACGCTTAGTGCAGCGTTTCAGGCTCAATGACCATGTACTCGAACTCGGCTGCGGTACTGGTGAGGATGCGCTGTTTTTAGCCGATAATGGTATTCGCGTGACCGCGACAGATGCCAGCGAAGAAATGCTGAACATTGCTCGTGAGAAAACTCAGAATCAGCCGCTTGTAACTGTGCAAAAACTCGATTTACAACATCCTGCCCTACCGAATGAACCTGCACCCTTTAGCGACGCGATGCAAGGTCAAAAGTTTGATGGTGTATTTTCTAATTTTGGCGCATTGAATTGTCTCGAATCATGGGATTTATTGGCGTTGTGGCTATCAAACAGAGTCAAGCGCAAAGGAGTATTGGCGTTCGGTGTCATGTCGCCTTATTGCCTCTGGGAATTGCTGTGGTTTGGTCTGCATGGAGACTTCAAAACAGCATTGCGGCGGCTTCGGGGTAGTGATTTTGAGGGTCTTCCGATTACTTACCCGACTATCAACCGTCTGACCCGTGAATTTTCTCCCTATTTTAAGCAAATCTCAGTCAAGCCACTGGGATTATTTTTGCCACCGAGTAATGCCTTTGCTGTCGTAGAAAAACGCCCAAAGTTGCTACAGGCACTCACGGCACTAGAAAATCGTTTCGGAAATTGGTCGCTGCTATCCATGTTGGCTGACCATTATTGGATCGTGTTTGAGAAAAAATGATAATAGCTTTGGGCGTATTGTCATTCGCCCCTACAAACTACCCTTGATACTTCTCCATAGCGCTTGCATCTCGGCATCTGTTAACTCTAGCCATTTACCCTGTTCCATGCCGTCTAATGTCATTGTGCCGATAGCTGCACGGACTAAACGCAATGTTGGATGCCCGACAGCCGCCGTCATGCGCCGCACTTGCCGTTTTTTGCCTTCTGTGAGGATTAGCTCTAACCAACAATCAGGGATATTGGCACGATAGCGAATCGGTGGGTTGCGCTTTGGCAAAACAGGTTCTTCTATAATTCGTGCCTGTGCAGGACGTGTTTTGTAGTTTTTGATTGCCATGCCACCGCGTCGGATTTTATTGAGAGCCTCTTCGTCAGGGATATTTTCAACTTGCGCCCAATACGTCCGTGGATGTCCATGTTTGGGGTGTGTCAGTTTGTGATTGAGATTGCCGTCGTCCGTGAGAATCATTAACCCTTCACTGTCATAATCGAGTCGTCCGGCAGCGTAGATATTCGGTATATCAATATAGTCGGCTAATGTTTCGCGTCCCTCTTCATCGTCTGTGAATTGAGTCAGCACGCGATACGGTTTCCAGAATTTAATCGTCGGCATCAGTATTCCGCAACAGATTCAACTTACTGAGGGCGAGGCGAGCGACTTTTTCCGCGCCATCGGTACTGTAACCCAACACCGTGATATGCCCCATCTTACGACCTTCGCGGATTTCACTTTTGCCGTATAAATGCACATGAGTCCCACCGACTTGGAGCATCTCTTTGAGCGCATCGGGATTCGGCGTACCGTTACCGTCACCGAGCATATTTATCATGACTGTTGCAGGCGCAATCTGGGCAACATCGCCTAGATGCCAACCCAAAATAGCCCGAATATGATTCTCGAATTGCGAAGTGATAATGCCTTCTATCGTGTAATGGCCGCTATTGTGAGGACGGGGTGCAATTTCGTTATATATGACCTGATTATTGGCGAGTTCAAATAATTCGACACCGAATGTCCCGACACCATCAATTGCTTCGACTGCTTTGACTGCCATTTCAGTTGCAATTGCAGCAGTCGATTCTTCAATACTTGCCGGACAGCGCACAATATGGCAAATGTGATGCTTGTGAATCGTTTCGACAACCGGATAAACACGAAAATCGCCATTTTGTCCGCGTGTGACGATAACCGCAAGTTCGCGTACAAAACTGACCATCTCTTCCGCCATCAATTCACGTCCCTTGAGTTTTTCGAGGGCTGGTTCAATGTCGTGAGCGCGGCGAATCGTGACATTTCCGAAGCCATTGTAACTGTGTGTACGGGATTTGAGAATCAGTGGAAAACCGAACTCTGCGGAGGCTTCTAAAACATCGCTGCCGACCATAATTGGTCTAAAACGGGGAACATCAATACCCGATTGCTGCATCCGACGTTTTTGAATGAGTTTATCGCGCACCTGCTCTATTGTGTTTGATGAGGCATAAACAGACGTGCCGAGTGCTTCTATCCGTTTGAGACTGTCTAGCGGGACAAATTCGCTTTCAAGGGTGACAACATCGCACATCTCAGCAAATTGTTGCAGTAAGTCGTCGTCATCCCATTTGCCGATAAGATGCTTAGGCGCGATTTTGAGAGCAGGGTCATCCGCTTGATGGGCAAAAATAACGACTTCTACGTCCATGATACTGGCGGCTTGTGCGGTCATCTTTGCTACTTGACCACCACCGAAAATTCCAATTGTTGGCATAAGTTCCTTGTTCTACTACTGGCTTCAATGGCGGCAATGATACCACAAAATCAATTGATAGAAGCAATAATTCAACGAAATACTGTTAAAAATAATTAAACTGCTAAGGTGCAAAGAACGCCAAGAAAATCTATAACAATTGCCCCATTTGCATTTTCCCATTAATATAAGTGCCTATCATCCGTAGCAAAAGCCCCTTTCGGGGTTTCATTGCGCCTCACACAAAATTACAAAGTGGGACAGATGACAGAACACTATCGAAAATAGTTTGTTAAACAAGTGACGATTATGGGGCGCTGGATTCTGATAGTAATTTTGGGTACATTGGTTACGGGGTGTGATGCGTTTCAGGCGGCTTATCTGGATGCGATAGAGGCACAATTGCCACAAGCAGATGAGGGGCGCAGTTTGATTATCCCGACACTCGATATTGTTGTCGATGTGACGACCTTTCCCTTGGGTCAGCAAACTTGGGATATATCGCCATGGGAGCGCAATGCCGGACAATTAGAACGCTTAGGTTGGATTGACACGCCGAGTAATACCGTGATTGCTGCCCATTCCGAATATCCATCGGGCGAACCTGCAGTTTTCAGTGAATTAGATACGCTGCGTGCGGGCGATGTTATTTTTGTGCGCGATGGTGATTTACAACGTCGTTATATCGTATTTGAGGTACGAATTGTCGATTACCGCGATTTGACAGTTCTCTATCCGACAACAACTTCGCGCCTGACACTGATTACCTGTAGCATCCCGTCTTATGTTGCCGCACAAAATCTGTATTATGAGCGTGTGGCTGTGATTGCCTATGCGGTGGATGACGATTAAGCTATTACACAATCGCCTGTCACGAAATACGCTGATTCTGCTATTCAGCAATGGTGGGAGTGCTATTCTCTCGTTTGTGCTGTCTGTCATTATTGGGCGGATGCTAGGCGAAAACGGACTCGGTGTTTATGCGGCTGCCCTCGCGTGGATATTCCCCCTCAGCCTGATGACAGAATTTGGACTCGGCACACTCATCACCCGTGATATTGCCCATTCTCCTGAAAAAACCGAAGATTATGTTCGCTTGGCTGTGATGATTCGATTATTTATCGGCGGCGGCTTGATGCTGCTAGTATGGATAATTGCGCCGCTTCTGAGCGATGATTTCGCCGTTATTCAAGGGTTACGCCTCTCTGTACCAATGATTCTCCTCGTACCGTTATATGGCACATTTACGGCAGTTTTCCGCGCACGACAAGTCATGAAACCGATTGCCGTTCTCAATCTCAGTATGCTGATGGCACAGGTCATTTTGACTGCAAGTGTTTTTCTATCAGGAGGGGGTGTTCAAGCGGCACTCATCGTCAATGTCGTGACATCTATGGGTCAAGTGATTGCGGCGTGGGCGATTTATCGGCGGAATTTTGTTAGACAACATACGAAACGTGGGCGAGACACGCCTAGCCCCTATACTTTGGTCAATTTACTCAAACGCGCATTGCCTTTTGCAGTAGCGGCAATATTAGGTGCGTTGCAATTACGACTCAATTTTATTTTTCTGGAGCAATTCGCAGGGACAATCGTTGTCGGGCAGTATGTGGCAGCGAGTCGCTTTGTGGAAGCCGCGCTGATGATTCCGGCGGCACTGTTCGGAGCATTGTTTCCGGCATTATCGGAAATGAAACATGACCCCCTCAGACTCAAACGGTTGATGCGCTGGATTCAACTGGGATTGGCGATATATGGCGTACTTTTTGGGTTAGGTGTGTGGTTTTTCGGGACAAGTGTCATGAGATTGACATATGGCGCAACCTTTGAAAGTTCGATTCTCATTTTGCAAGTATTGGCATGGTCACTCCTACCGAGTCTATTGAAAAGCAGCCGTATTCTCTACTACTATGCAACAGGTTATGAAAATCGAGTCAACATCATCACAGCTATCGTGTTGATGCTACAATTTGCTTTGAGTCTGTGGCTGATTCGTGATTATGGCGCATTTGGCGCAGCATTCACTATGATTGTGACTGAAAGTGCGAGTCTGTTTCTGCTATTAGGGATGAGTGTTATGCACAGAAAAGGCAAGTTATGAATATCGGGATTTTGACACCGGGCTTTAGTGCAAATAGCGACGATTGGGCATTGCCATTTCTGCAAAATTTAGTCGATGAATTATCTACAGAAGAGGATGTGCGAGTCATCGCCTTGCGTTATCCGCATCAAACACAGCCCTATGCTATCAATCAAGTAAGAGTTTACCCGCTTGGCTACGGGTCAGATACACGCGGCTTGCGACGATTGCAATTATGGACAGCGACACTCCGCAAAATTATTGGGCTGCATCGAGAAAAACCGTTTCATGTGTTGCACGCGATATGGGCAGATGAAACAGGTTTATTGGCAACATGGGCGGGGCGCTTACTCAATATACCAACTGTTACCTCAATCGCAGGGGGCGAATTGGTTTGCTTTCCTGAGATTGGCTATGGCTCACAATGTAGCTGCTTCGGACGTTGGATAGTCGGGCAGGCATTGAAAGCAAAGGTCGTCACCGTGTCGGGGTCACATTCTCGTGGGCTGATTCAAAAAGCAGGATATGACCTTGCAAACGACACGATTCATACGGTGATTTGGGGTGTGGATACTGAAAAGTTCACTCCTGAGCCATCACAAAAACAAGAAATTCGCTTGCTGCATGTCGGCTCATTAGTGGGAATAAAAAATCAGGCAATGTTACTCAGGGCTGTTGCGCGTCTGGAAAATGTCGAATTGGATATTGTGGGTGATGGGGTTTTACGCCCAAAATTAGAGAAATTAGCACGAGAATTAGACATAGCACAACGGGTTCATTTTCATGGAAGTATCCCCTATCCTGATATGCCACAATACTATCAACGGGCGACACTACACATCATCACATCGCATAATGAATTCGTACCGATGGCAACCCTTGAGGCGGCAGCGTGTGCTGTGCCGACAATCAGTACAAAAGTGGGCATAGTCGTCGATTATCCAGAAATGGGTTTGACTGTCGATAATGATGAGGTCGCACTTGCCGAAGCGATAAATGACCTTTTGCGCGATAATGAACGAAGAGTAGCCTTATCACAATCAGCCTATGAAACGGTGCAAGAGCTATTCACATTAGCAGACACAACAGAAAATCTTTTAACAACCTATCTCCACCTTTACAGTTAACGTTCTAAAGTTATGCGTTTTTCTGTTTTGCAGCCATTTTCTATCACTGAGGGTTAAAACCACTCAGCTATCCAAAAGCCATGCCCACTAAAAGGGGCAAAAAAGCAGGTCAGAGCGCCTTTTAGTGCGCTTCCTGCGCTATTGGTTTGCCAAATGCTT
>JAUZRW010000029.1 GCA_030950085.1 Anaerolineae bacterium | reverse complement strand
TCTTTCCATTACACGGACTACCATAGGTTTACCGAGTGCTGGCAGCATTGCTTTAGGACGACTTGCCGTTAATTGACTTTCATGGGATGATGCACTAATCGCAAGAATAACTGCGCTGTCTATCAAGGGTTGACCCCCTCTGTTTGGATGTATACCGTTAATTATAGCAATAACAATTGTAAGATGGTATCTATTGTGCAGGAAAATGGTGCTAAATAGACATTATCAATTCTAAAGCACATACAGTCTTGACTATAATATAATCAAGACTGTAGAAAATAGAAGCAAAAGGTGACTTTCATGAAAAAACTTGTTGAGTATCATATCTCACGATTAAAAGATAAGAATCCAGCTATTCGTCTGGTGGCTATCCAAGAATTAGAATTATTAGCTGATATGGAGTCATTAGAGGTATTGCAGGACGTTTTCAATAATGACCCCGATGAAGAAGTTCGTCGTGTTGCACAACAAGCCGGACGCACAATTTTTTTGAAACACCGCGCTAATACAGAGAGTGAATCTTCATAGCCATATAAGCCCCTTTCGGGGTTTTGCCGCGCCTCACAAAAAATTACAAAGTGAGACAGGCGTTAGAGCATCATCGTAGATACTTTGTTAAACAAGAAAACCCCTCAACACATTTATGAGGGGTTTTGTGCTATCTATTGACACAAGTTGCTGAGGAGTTCCTCGATATTTTGTGCCGCAGCTTGTAAATCCGCTAATTTATCACGCTCACGTTGTACCACTTTGTCGGGCGCTTTACTCACGAAATTCTCATTCTTGAGTTTGGATTCCGTCTTCTGGATGTCGGCAGCAGCGGTGACTTGCTCTTTTTTCAATCGCTCACATTCTTTTTCGATATCCAACATGCCTTCAAGTGGTAGATAGATGGTGGTATCACTGACCACTGCTGAGGCACTATTTTCTGGTGCAGGGGCATTGTCCGCTAGTAGTTCAATAGCCTCTACATTGCAAAGGCGTGCGAAGACATAATCGTAGTGTTCGAGATTAGCGCGTTGCTTGCCCGGCGCAATAATCGCCTTAATGCGTTTACCGGGGTCAACTTTGTATTCAGTACGCGATTCACGCACGCCACGCACCATATCCATCAACAAGTTCATCTGTGTTTCGGCATTCTCATCTAGATAATGTTCATCGACTTCGGGCCATTTAGCGATAATGAGAGCATTTCCTTCATGCGGAATATATGTCCATGCCTCTTCGGTCATATAGGGCATAAAAGGATGCAGCAAACGCAGACAAGTATCTAATCCATGCACCATCACCCGCCGCGCACGGGTTTTCTCGTCTTCTGTGCCGTTATAAAGTGGATGTTTTGCTATTTCCAGATACCACGGCGCAAATTCTTCCCAAATGAAGTTCAGGATTTGATTACCTGCTTCACCGTACTGATAGTTATTAAATAGATTCTGAACATTAGCCACCATCTTATTGAGACGGCTCATAATCCACTTTGAGG
The DNA here is from genome assembly GCA_030950085.1 of Anaerolineae bacterium. Taxonomy (GTDB): domain Bacteria; phylum Chloroflexota; class Anaerolineae; order Aggregatilineales; family Phototrophicaceae; genus JAUZRW01. The sequence continues at coordinate 74,462 of JAUZRW010000029.1, read as the reverse complement.
GCAAATCGAGTTCACTAGGCTCAGGCGTGCCGAGTTCTAACTCGCCGTCAAGATTCATATTAACCAGTTTGGTCACATTCCAGATTTTGTTGATGAATCGTGAACTATAGGCGACGCGCTCGGTATCTAAGTTGACATCGTTACCCGGCGTGCCACTTGTGATAAGGGTGAAGCGCAAGGGGTCAGCGCCATATTCTGCTACCAAATCAAGTGGGTCGATGGCATTACCGAGTGTTTTACTGAACTTTCTTCCGCTCTTGTCACGAACGAGACCATGCAGATAGACAGTGTGGAAAGGCGGTTTGTTTGTAAACCACATACCCATCATAATCATACGGGCTACCCAGAAAAACAGAATATCATGCCCTGTTTCTAGCACGGAAGCCGGATAATAACGATTGTAGTCTGCATTATCAGTGTCGGGCCAATTCACAGTGCTGAAAGGCCACAAACCACTGCTAAACCATGTATCGAGTACATCTCCTTCGGGTGTCCAGCCATCACCTTCGGGGGGTGTGCGTCCGACATAGATTTCGCCATAGGGGTCGCCATCTTTGTCACGATACCATGCGGGAATGCGATGCCCCCACCACAATTGACGGCTGATGCACCAATCTTGGATATTTTCCAGCCAGTGATAATACACTTTGGTAAAGCGTTCTGGCACAATTTTAATCTCGCCATCATAGACCGGCTGCAGTGCTTTGGCGGCAATAGCGTCCATTTTTACAAACCATTGTGTACTCACAAGCGGTTCAACAATTTCACCGCCGCGCTGACTACGTGGAATGCGTGTTGTGTAAGGTTGGGTTTTGATAGTCATACCTGCCGCTTCCATATCTGCCCACAGCTTTTTACGGGCTTCAAAACGGTCAAGTCCGGCATAAGCACCTGTATTTTCGTTGAGCGAGGCATCCTTGTTCATGATATTGATAATGTCGAGGTCATGCTTCTCACGCAGTTCAAAGTCGTTAAAGTCATGACCCGGTGTGACTTTAAGCGCCCCTGTGCCGAATTCCATATCAACATATTCATCCGCGATAATTGGAATCTCACGATTGAGCATTGGTACAAGTGCCGTTTTGCCGATATATGCTTTGTAGCGTTCATCATCGGGATGCACTGCGACTGCTGTATCCCCAAGAATAGTCTCTGGACGAGTGGTTGCTACAGGTAATTGTCCACCCCCTTTGACGGGATAATTGAAGTAATACAGTGTCACTTCTTCATCATCCGCTTCCACTTCAAGGTCACTGACAGCCGTTTGCAAGCCCGGCGACCAATTCACGAGTCGGGGTCCGCGATAAATTAAGCCCTGCTCCCATAGTTGTACAAATACCTCTTGCACCGCATTGGATAAACCATCATCTAACGTGAAGCGTTCGCGTGACCAATCACAGCTAAAGCCTAATCGTCGGATTTGTTCGGTGATGCGTCCACCTTTTTCTTGCTTCCATTGCCAAGTCCGAGCGAGGAATTCTTCACGCCCAACTTCTAAACGTGACGTGCCTTCATCGCGCAACATTTTTTCAACTTGCAGTTGGGTTGCAATACCCGCATGGTCAGTTCCCGGAAGCCATAAAGCCGCTTTGCCACGCATCCGTTCATAACGTGTCATGAGGTCTTCAACTGTGTACATGGCGTGACCTAAATGCAGTGAACCTGTCACGTTGGGGGGTGGCATCGGGATGACAAATGTTTCCGCATCATCTCCAGCAGCTTCCGGTTTGAACCAGCCATTTTCTTCCCACCATTGATAGAGTCGCTCTTCAGCCTCTTTGAAGTCAAAGTTTGAAGGCATTTCTGTTTGCTTGATTGCTTGTGCCATAATTTTCTCCCTATTTGATTGCAATACGTTTTTGGGCGCATCACGCTGCGCCCCTACATGAATAAATATTGGTTTAGCCACCTAATGGCTTGCGAGCGTAAACGACCTGTTCCCACCTATCAGGGTATTCGCTTAAATCTTCATAATTCAATTCCAGCAAAACGACTTTGACCTCATCAACAGATAAGGGACGAAAATTGACAGTGCGCTTAATCGTGTTCAGTTTGGGCGCTTTGCCTTTCACGATATATAGATTTTGCGTCGCAATGGTCGGGGGACCATCTTCCCATTCCCATATTTCAAATGTGATAAATTCATTGCCATCGTCATCTTTATGGTCAAAACCGGGCAAAAAACGTGGGCGATGTTCCATGAAAGGCTCAAAATCGCGCATCCCAATCACGAGACTACCACCCGGACGCAGTAGTTCGTAAAAGATAAGCAACGTGTTTTCAATTGCCTCGTCTGTGACAAGATGCGGTAGGGTGTTTCCTTTGCAGACAATCGCATCGAATGAGCCATCGACAATATCTGGCAATTCTTCAAATGTAGCACGCTCAAAACGGATTTTGTCAAGCAGACCGCGTTCTTCAGCGTTTTCTTGTGCTTTACGTAACATGCCAACACTCGCATCTGTCGCCACGACTTCATAGCCTAATTTTGCCAAAGGAATTGCTTCTGTGCCGACTCCACAAGCAGCGACCAAGACGCGCTCTACGCCTTTTTTGCGGAATATTGCCCTCAGACTTAAGCCTTCGCGTTCGAGTTTGGTTTCCCAATCTTTATAGAACAGTGGATAATACTCGGCTATCGCGTCGTAATAGTCATTCGTATTGTTTTCCATGCGTTCCTTTATGTATAACACAACAAAAAACCCCTTTCGATTCCCTGCACATTAGGGCAAGGACGAAAAGGGTAAAACTTTCGCGGTACCACCTTGCTTCAGTCAATAAAATGATTATCAACTGCGCTTTGTTGTCGCTATAACGGGCGCTCCCGATGCAATTCTACTGACGCTAGTGCGTGTTCTTTTGCATGACTCATGAGCGACTTCTACACATTATCACGAGCAGGCTTGCAGCCGATGACCTGCATTCTCTAGCATGAGGGAATGAGTATACTACTCTCAATCAACGTCTTTATTATTTGGATTATGAAAATCATACAAGGTTCAAGATAGTTCGTCAATAGAGGTCATGAACTTTTAGCATTTTGTGAGCGAAAGAGTGAATATCGTCCATCGTTCTTTGATGCTTTTTTAGTTGTGTTGGTTTCATCTCGAAAGGTGATGTCAATCCCACCATCTGATAATTCAGCATACTCCACCTCGCTATGACGGCGGTATCGTGTTGCAATTGTCCGAGCTAATGAATTGCGCTCACCTGTTTCCAGACCTCCAATTGGCAGTCCAATTTCGTTAAATAATTCTTCTGCTTCTTCTTTGAATAGCAATGCAAGTTGATATGCTGTAAAGAACTGTCGAGAATTGTTTTCAAGTATGGACAATATTACTGGGTCTAACCGTGACCAATCAAAATTACTCATTTTGTATTCCTTTCTTGATGGGGTTATTTAGCATCATACTGCGGATGCGGTCTGCAATCATATCAACGGCAACCCAATTGAAACCACCTTCTGGGACAATCACATCAGCATAACGTTTACTAGGTTCAACGAATTTGAGGTGCATCGGGCGCACAGTTGCTAAGTATTGCTCAATTACCGAATTGGCTGTGCGACCTCGTTCGTCAATATCGCGCCGCAAGCGACGAATAAAGCGAATATCAGCATCGGTATCGACAAAAATCTTGATATCAAACAATGGGCGTAATGTGGATTCAGCAAAAATGAGAATCCCCTCAACCAGAATAATCGGCTGTGGTTCTACGTGGGTCGTATAATCTTCGCGCATGTGGCGAGCAAAATTATAGACCGGAATTTCGACTGTTTGTCCTTGTTGTAATTTTTTAATGTGTTCGGTTAAAAGGGGGGTATCGAGCGAGTCGGGGTGGTCAAAATTGATGCGAGCGCGGTCTTCTGGGCTTAGATGGTCAAGTTCTCGGTAATAAGCATCATGTGGGAGATAAGCGATGTGTTTGCTGCCGACTCGCTCCAGAATTTGGTTGGATACTGTCGTTTTGCCTGAGCCTGTGCCCCCTGCAACCCCGATTGTGACTGGGTGTTTTGTTTGATTTGCCATGCTGCTTCCCTGTGAGGTCAATAACAAAAAAGCCCGCTTAATACGGGCATTGCGGAGAGCCACCGATGGGACTTGAACCCGCAACCTCACGCTTACGAAGCGTATGCTCTACCAATTGAGCTACGGTGGCATCTAACTATTCGGGTTAGTATAGCAAAATTGAGAGGGATTATCAAGAGTTGGAAAGCGTGAATCCTCTGCAATACCCGTGGGGATTCACTGTCGCTTGCCTTATTTAATGGCGGAAGTGGCGTATTCCAGTGAAGACCATCGCAATGCCAGCAATATTGGCAGCTTCGATTATTGTTTTATCACGGATAGAGCCGCCGGGTTGAATGACAGCCGTTACCCCAGCTTTGACTGCGGCTTCAATGCCATCGGGGAAAGGGAAGAAGGCATCAGAAGCCATCACCGCGCCTTGACACTCCTCACCGGCTTTTTTGACTGCAAGTTCTACTGCATCAACACGACTCGGTAAACCACCACCGATGCCTACTGTTCGATTGGGCTTCGCTAATACAATCGAGTTTGATTTGACATGCTGTGCTGCTTTCCATGCGAATTGTAGTGCCTCAAATTCTTCTGGTGTTGGAACACGTTCTGTCACTGTTTTGAGAACAGTACCATCGGGGTCGCCATTATCAAGGCGTTGAATCAACAAGCCACCATGAACTGTGCGTATATCGAGTGCATTGCGGTCAAATGGGTACGGAATCTGTAAAATGCGGCAATTTTTGCGTGATTTTATGAGTTGTTCAATGGCTGGCTGGGTAAATTCTGGTGCGACTATGACTTCAACAAAAAGTGCTTCCAAAGCTGCGACAAAATCAGCATCGACTGTGCGATTGACAGCGATGATACTGCCAAATGCTGAAATAGGGTCAGATGCTAATGCGAGAGGGTAGGCTTGTATAATCGAATCAGCACTAGCGATACCTGTTGGAGTCAGATGTTTGACGATTACAACTGTTGGCTTGGTGAAACTGCTTACGGCACGCCAAGCCGCATTGACATCAAGAATGTTGTTATACGACAATTTCTTGCCACCAAATTTCTTGGCATTCAAGGGTGTTTCTGTGGATTGCATGGCGTAATATGCGGCACTTTGATGCGGATTTTCACCATAGCTTAATACCTTGACGCTATGTACGGCGAAGGCAATATGTTCGGGAAGTTGGGCGCTGTCTTCGGGGGCCGGTGTGCTGGCATCTTGTGATAAGAAAGCATGGATAGCTGTGTCATAATCACGGGTATAGGCAAATGCCTTGACAGCAAGGTCACGGCGCAGTGCTAAATCAACTTCGCCTGTGCCGCGTATCGCAGCAATCACTTGATTGTAGTCTTGTGGGTCACAAATCGTAATTACACGGAAGAAATTCTTTGCGGCTGCCCGTAAAAGTGTTACGCCGCCAATATCGATATTTTCAATGGCATCTTGGAGTGTGACACGAACTTTTGAGACAGTTTCTTGGAAGGGATACAAATTGCACACGACCATATTAATTGGCGCATAGCCATGTTCCGCAATTTCATTTAAGTCTGAGCCTTTGTCGCGTGCTAGAATCCCCGCATGAATCGCTGGATGTAAGGTTTTGACTCGTCCGCCTAACATCTCTGGCAATCCGGTTAATTGTTCAACGGGAGTCACGATGAGTCCAACTTCCTCAAGTGATTTTGCTGTGCCACCACTGGCAACCAAGTCCCAGCCCATATCTGTTAAAGCAGTACCCAATTCTACAATACCCTCTTTGTCTGATACGCTCAGTAATGCTCTTGGCATAAACGAACTCCTGATTTTGAACCCAATATAGGCGGCATTATAACGCCATTGCAGCATGAATACAGTAGATGTTCTTAGACCGCAGTATGCGCCTGATTATCGAAGATGATAAACAGCGCGAAGTGGGTGAAAGGCTGTTCAAATAGAATGGTGATAGTGCTGTATGAATCAAATGGGCGCAATACAATCTGCGCCCATTTTTCTATAAGCCGGATGTTTCCGCGTCTTCTCGTGTCCAACCTGCATCTTCTTGCTGGGCAAGACGGTCAAGGTGTGGTTTTTCTGCTAAAGCATAGGGAATGAGGAAAACCAAAGCTAAGACAACGAGCATGAGAGCCACTATAATTGCATGGGCAAATTCAGTGACATTCCAGCCTAGCACGGGTAATTGAATTTCAGTACCGAGAAATGTCGGGCGGATGAAAAACAGGGTGCATAGCACTGTTGGGGCGAGTGCCACAAGAATTGCTGATGCAGCATAATTGCCAACTTTAGCGACACCACCACCATGAACAGGTTCACGAGTATTGGCAGCACGGGCGGCAAAATAACCGCCCACGATGGCAATAGCAGCCAGTATCAAAATTGAAATTGTGTCCGTTGTATCCATAGTTATAGTGGGTACGTCAATTGATTGTGACGCACCCTGCTTTCTCTTTCGTTTAAAATAATGTGTAGATGAATACGCTACCGACACCCGTATTGCCGAGAATGATAATCACTGCAAACAGCAGCAATGTCAGCATCATCGGGATGAGCCAGTACAATTTGCGCTTCCACAAGAAAGCCATCAATTCGCCAAGCACGCCCATTCGCATGAAAAAGTCATTGATTCCACTTGAGTTTTTAGGTTTTTCGCTATTTTCTACAGTCATAAATCACATACTCCCATTTGACTAACTTGTTTAACAAACTACCTGCGGTGAAACCCCGAAAGGGGCTTATAATGGTTTGCGGATTAGAAATGAACCGAGTGCGAGTAAGTCGATATCGCTATTGTTAAACGTATTAAACGCATCACGTGGCGTATTGACAATCGGTTCGCCTCGGAGATTGAACGATGTATTTAGCACAACAGGAACACCTGTCGCATCGCCGAATGTTTTTACGATATCATAGTAACGAGGGTTGCTTTCGCGGTCAATAGCCTGCAAGCGTCCCGTGCCTTCATGGTTCACGGCTTGAACCTTATCTTTTACCTCATCTTTGAAAGGAGCGACCATCAGCATATATTTCGGGGCTTCATGAGTTGCCACTTCAGGGTAATCAAAGTATTCTGGCGCACGGTCACGCAGAATCACAGGTGCAAATGGGCGGAAAGGTTCACGGAATTTGATTTTCGTGTTGACCACTTCTTTCATTTCTGAACCACGTGGGTCAGCAAGAATCGAACGATTGCCTAATGCCCGTGGTCCCCATTCAAAACGCCCCTGATGCAGAGCGATGACAGATTGTTTGTTAACCATCTCATCGACGAGTACCTCAACCAGTTTGTCAGGATTTTCATCAAAGGACTCATATTTCAAGCCGCGCTCATCAAGAAAGGCTTTACACTCGGCATCGCTGTAGCCTTTGCCCCAGTAAGAGTGTGGCATGTTATTTTTAACGCGAGCTTTGCCTTCCATAATGTGATAAACCCACAGCGCCGCACCCAACGCACCGCCATCATCTCCGGCTGCGGGTTGGATATAAATTTCTTCAAAGGGTGTTTCGTTTAGCAAACGCCAATTTGCCTTAGTATTGAGTGCCACGCCGCCTGCCATCACCAGTTTGTTCAATCCAGTTTTACGATGTAGTTCATGGCACATGGCGATGAGGGCATCCTCAGTCACCTGCTGAATACTGGCTGCAATATCCGCATAATATTGATTGGTATCCATCGCTTTTTCATGCGGCATTTCAGGATTGGTTTTCGCCGTGAAGAAGTCAACATCTGCATCACGTTGGGAGCCAAATAAATCAACGAACTTCTGACTATAGCTACGGTCAATACTATGATGATACTCAAAGTATTCCATATTCATGCTATACGCGCCCGTTTGATAATCAATATTCACGACTTTATGGATTTTGTCGAGATAGTTGGCTTCACCATAAGGCGACATTCCCATGACCTTGTATTCGCCGTTATTGACGCGGAAACCGAGCCATGCTGTAAAGGTCGAATAGAGTAGACCGATACTATGTGGGAATCGTTGTTCAGCAAAGAGGTCAATATTATTTGAGCCACTTTCGCCTTCATAATAGCTACTTGCTTTGCCGAGTGTGGTCGTTGTCCATTCACCGACACCATCAACAGTGAGGACAGCCGCTTCTTTGAACGGACTTGTGAAGAATGCACTCGCCGCATGGCTCATGTGATGGTCGGCAAACAGAATTTTGTCGTAGCGTACGCCGACTTCGTTTTGGATAGCAGTCTTAACCCATAACTTTTCTTTGAGCCAACTGACCATTGCCTCACGCCATACATCCCATGATTTAGGAAAGGTGTTGAGGGTTGTTAGCAAAATACGCTCAAATTTGACGAGAGGCTTCTCATAGAAGACAACCCAATCCAAGTCATTGACGCTAATACCGGCTTGCTCAAGGCAAAATTTTACTGCTAATGTCGGAAAGCTGTTGTCATGCTTTTTACGCGAGAAACGTTCTTCCATGGAAGCAGCGATTATTTTCCCATCTTGGATAAGAGCCGCCGCCGAATCATGATAGAACGCGGAAATACCAAGTATATACATAGATTATCCCTGTTGTCTTGCTGAATTGGTATCGGTTGGAACGGCCTCACGGTCAATCCATTCTTGACCGACAGGGCGCTGTTTGCCGCTACTATCTGTGACCACCTTTTGGCGTAATGGGTCGCTCATGAGGGTTGAACCTAAGCCAAATGGCACTAATATAGTGAAATAGAAAAATATCGCAATGCCGCGTGCATTTGCGTCGCTAACAACTGCTAAGATGACATTAAATCGATGCCATGCAATATCCCAGATTGCGCGCACAGACTTTCCTTTCGCTGCATCGGGTAAAAATCTAATAGAAGTGAATCAGCGCAAAAGCATAACACAGTTTCATGATGAGTCAATGCACTGCCACTCAGCATTATCTCACAAATGTAGCCGATACTGAATTGATGTTTTCATCGTAGGGTTATCGAAATGCTTGTTTAACAAATTATTTCTGATAACGCCCTAACACTTGTCTTACTTTGCAATTTTGTGTGGGGCGCGATGACACCCCGAAAGAGGGCTTATTTGTCATCTTTTTCTTCTGTCAATAAGCGACGCAAGACTTTACCAATAAATGACTTCGGCAATTTCTCGCGGAATTCAATTTCCCATGGGACAGCATATTCTTCTAAACGGCGTTTGCAAAGGTCTAGTAATTCCTCAGCCGATAAATGTGTGCCGGGGCGTGGTACAACGTAAGCCTTTACTTTTTGTTCACCATCTTCTTGCCCGATACCGACAACAGCTACTTCCAGCACTTTGTTGTTTTCATACAAGACTTCTTCAACATCACGCGGATAGACACTATAACTTCCAGTGAAAATGGTATCCCGTTTACGGCTGATAATCTTAAAATAGCCATCGCTATCCATGACAGCCACATCACCCGTATAGAGCCAACCATCGCGCACAACGGATTCGGATGATTTATCTTGTCTTTCGTCCCAATAACCCTGCATAACTTGTGGCCCCTTCACAAGTAATTCGCCAACTTTGCCCTGTGCTAAATCTTCTCTTGTCACTATATCGACGATTTTGGCATCTGTATTGGGGATGGGTATGCCGATTGAGCCAACTTTCCGCAAGCCATATAGTAGATTGGCATGAGTAACAGGGGATGCTTCGGTCAATCCATAACCTTCAACCAAACGTCCACGAGTCAATTTCTCAAAGGCTTCTTGGACTTCGATTGGAAGGGGAGCAGCGCCACTAATACAGGCTTTAATTGACGACAATTCGTAGTCCCTTATATTGGGCGCTTGATTAATGGCGGTATACATGGAAGGCACACCGGGGAATAGCGTTGGCTTATATTGTTTGATATGTTCGAGAACTTGCTGTAAATCAAAGACTGATAACAAGACCATTTTTGCGGCAATAGCAATCGAGATATTCATTCCGCTTGTCATACCATAACTGTGCAAAATTGGGATGACCATGAGTACCGTTTCTTTTCCATATAGTAATCCCGGAATCCAATGGCGTGTTTGGAGGGCATTGGCGACAAGGTTATGATGTGTGAGACAGACTCCTCTTGGCGCGTCAGTGGTGCCACTGGTGAAATTGATATTGGCTAACGATTGATAGGATACATCAATATTGGGGTTCTCTGTTGGCTCGTTTTGCATGATATCAAGCATCAAGACACCGACTGCGCGGGCTGCCGATTCATTGGGGTCATTGCCATCGCTGCCGATTTCTTGCAATAAGCGTTGATATACATTATCGGTTATCAAACTCCGAATATTGGCGAAAATAATGGTCTCTACATCAGTGGTCTGTTTGATGACAGCCGCTAACTTGCTATTTGCACTGAGTGTAATGAAAACTTTAGCCTGTGTTGTTTCTGCTTGATGAACGATACGCGGCGCATCAGCATCAGGATTTGGCAACACAGCAACAGCCCCAATTTTTAGAATGGCATAATAGGCGATGACAATTTGTGGACAGTTGGGCAAGACAAGCATCACCCTATCACCTTGCTCTACACCGAGTTTTCGCAGTGCATAGGCAAACTGATTGACCTTTTCATTCAGTTCTTCATAACTAATTTTCTGACCGTAAAAGATAATTGCAGTCTGGCGAGGTCGCCAATCAGCCGCACCTTCAAGAAATTTATATAGGGGATGACGCGGAATCGGAATAGAGGATGGTATATCTTTGCCATAATGGGCGAGCCAAGGGCGTGCCTGCTGATTGCTATTACCATCTTCGCGCCAAGACGAGCGTTTTTCATTAATAAAGCGGTCAATTATCCGATTGACGGCTTGGTGGCGCTCTAATTGGACTTTATGCTTGGATACGCCGACATCATACACCTCAGCATTGGGGATTAACTTCCCGACTTCCTCGTATACATGGCGTGGAAACACAAAATCACGCTCACCTGTGATAACAAGTGTGGACATGGTGATATTCCGCAATAATGACCATCCCTGCCATATGTGGAGATTATTTAGAAACATGCGTTTCAGCACATGCGCTTCAGCATCAAAGCGCGGACGATATTTCCAGAGCGGCTTGATGATGCGGAGAGGGATTCGCGCTAGATAATGTGCATACCACGGAGCAGGCCACTCAGCAGCCGTCGCTATCAGTACCAATTTTTCGATACGTTCAGGATAGGCATTCGCATATTCCACACTCACTGAACCCCCAAATGAATGCCCGATTAGAATGAACTTTTCAGGCAAGTTTAGATGCTCGACAATAGCGTGCATATCGGCTACTAACTCTTCCATCGTATAGTCAGAGTAAGGTGCATCGCTTTGCCCATGTCCCCGTAAATCTGGCACGACAACGCGGTAATTTGGGGCGTAGTGATTAATCTGAAATTCCCATGATTCGGCAGCACCCGCAAAACCATGTTGGAAGAGTATGGTTTGCTCAACACCTTCGGGGTGCATATCAATGACACTCACCGACTGGTCAGGGGTATCAGGAATGGGAACATTAGTCCGATAAAGACTATAATCGTATAAAAATGTTTGACGCTTGATGCCACGTAATCGTTTTTTCATGGTCGCTATCAAAAATCATTTGTATGGATACACTGCTATTATAGCGTTATAGTGGAAGCATGACGAATGTTTTGCGGCAGGGGAATAATGGGGAAGATGCAGACATGGCAGAAACTACGGTAATTCTTAATCGCTATCAGTTAAAAGATGAACTCGGCGAGGACAGTATGGGCAAGGTAAGCCACCTTTTTTCACGACGAATCTGCCCGAAAATGCACAGACTGTCCATGAAGCAGTCAGTGATGCCAGCCGCCGAACGTAAACAGACTTACTCGTACAGACTTTACTATCAAAAAAGCAGGTCAGAGCGCCTTTTACTGCGCTTCGACAAAATTTGCCAAGTGCTTTAGCTTGTTTAATAAACTATTTGTGATAACACTCTAACGCCTGTTATACCTTGTCATTTTGTGTGAGGCGTGGTGAAACCCCGAAAGGGGCTTTTGGGGCAGGATGCTATCAAATTCAAAGTGTATAACTCCAGAATATTGAAACAAGAGGGACATAAGATGGCTGATAATTTATTGGTGACAACGGCGTGGTTAATGGAACATCTCAGTGATGATGATTTGCGGATTGTTGATATTCGTGGGCATGTATTACCTGCGAATGAACCGCCGCCACACTATTACGCGCATCGTTCTGAATACGAAGAATCTCACATTCCACACGCTGTCTTTGTCGATTGGGCAAGTGACATCGTCGAACCAAACTCGCCGTCCTATGATGTTGCCAATCCGCAACGCTATCAAAATTTGATGGAAGCACTCGGTATAGGTGATGAACATTTTGTTATCGCCTACGATGATGCCAATGGGATGTTTGCGGCGCGCTTCTGGTGGACGATGAAATATTACGGACATGAGCAGGTGGCTATTCTTGATGGTGGATGGCAAAAATGGATAGCCGAGAATCAACCTGTTTCATCTGATAAGCCAGACATAAGCCCCACGACTTTTACACCTAAACCACAAGCACAATGGAATAGTACAGCAAGTGAAATTATCAGCAACAAGCCTATTTTATTGGATGTGCGATCACGCACAGAATTTGCTGGTGAAGCATCACGCGCAAAACGCAAAGGGCATATTCCAAATGCGATTAATATTCCACGCAGCAAACTTGTTGCGACAGATGGCACATTACGTCCAGTCGATGAACTCCAGCAGATTTTCACCGATGCTGGATTATCGTTAGATGCAGCAGATGTTGTGGTTTATTGCAATTCGGGTGTTTCTGCGAGTTATGGTCTGATTGCACTGCAAAAGGCAGGGTTGAGTGGTGGGCGTGTCTATGATGGGTCATGGAAAGATTGGGGTAATGACGACACTAAGTTGGTAGAATAGGTATTATGTGTATGAATGTTAGATTAAAATTGTTGCGCTTAACCCGTTTTATTGGGTGATGGTGGTAAGAATGAAATACTTCATACAGTCTAATCAAGAGCGTCGCTGTAAAAATCAGCCTATTTATGCAAACCCTTATCTGCATAGCTTTTATATTAGAGAAGAGAGACAATATCTGTGAATATTCATTCGTTTACCAACACGGATGCTTTTAGTGTGCTGGAACAAGAATGGAATATGCTACTATCTTGTAGTATTACCAATTATCCCTTTAGTACCTATGAGTGGCATAAACTCTGGTGGGAGGCTTACGAACCCGGTGATTTGTGGGTGATGACTTTCCGTACTAACGACAATCGTTTAGTTGGGATTGCCTCATTCTTTATTGAGACCAAAGAATCAGGCGAACGGGCTGTTCATTTTGTCGGTTGTGAAGATGTGACAGATTATCTTGATTTGCTTGTTGAGGCTGAATTTGCTACAGAAGTCTATCAGGGTCTTGCTGATACGCTGTATGATAATCGGGATAAATTTGATGTGCTTGATTTGTGTAACATCCCGGCGGAGTCTCCGACGCGGACACTTTTGCCGGATTTGTTAGCACAAAAAGGGTTTGAAGGCGTAGAAACCATTGTTCAAGAAGTGTGTCCGATTGTGCCACTACCGGAATCATTTGATGAATACCTGACAATGCTCGGCAAAAAACAAGGCAAAGAGGTAAAACGTAAGCTCCGTCGGGCAAAGGCACAAGGCGATGCTGTCAATTGGTATATTGTTGATGAACAACAAGATATCAACGCCGAAGTTGATAAATTCCTCGCTTTGATGGCTGCAAGTCATCCTGAAAAAGCCCAATTTCTGCAAGATGAAAATCATGTCAAATTCTTCAAGTCGATTGTTCCTGCTGCATATAAAGCAGGTTGGTTACAACTGAATTTTCTTGAGGTGGCAGGGGAGGCGGTAGCAGCTTATGTCAATTTTGATTATGACAATCGTATCCTCGTTTACAACTCTGGTTTAGACCCTAGCAAAGCCGCCGCATTGAGTCCCGGTATTGTGTTGCTTTCGTACAATATTGAACATGCAATTGAACACAACCGAACCACATTCGATTTCTTGCGCGGCGATGAACAATACAAATATCGCATGGGTGGGCAGACTACCGAAGTCTATAATTTGCTGGCTAAATCGCCAGTAGCAATACCTGTATAGAATTCACAATCATACAGATGGGATTTAAGTAACATCCCATCTGACAACGAATCGCCTTTCCAGTAAATGGGTTAGCCACCGTAAGAATTGCTTGTATCGGTCACGGTAGCATCAATGAAGGGGTCTTTTTCCGCATATTCTACCGCATCTTCTTCGGCAAGAACCGTTTGCCCTTTATGATAGAGTGTGTTGTTAAATCCGTCGTAACGATAGCGACGGTTTACCCACACTTGTTTGTTATCTGCCCCGCCGTGAGGATGCAGAAAAACCACATTAAATTGAACAGCCTCGTCTTCTAAAATCACCTTTTCATCAGCCAGCCACACAGGAGCATATTGTCCAAGATGCGGTTGAACTTTTTTGTCGCGCTTGGCAATTAACTCCGTGTGGGTATTGGTACTTATATTCGCCATTATTTTTTCCTCAATTATCAGGACAAACTACACTCGCGCATTGTAGCGTTCCATGTCACAATCGACAAGAAACAAATACAGATTCACGTTAATTATAGGCTATCAAGATGCGCCGATTAGTATTGATACTATTTCTAACAACCAGCATTTTACCTGTTTTTGCACAAGATGTCGTGACGAATCAGATTTTGGCTTTAGTTAATCAAGAGCGCCAAGCGATAGGTATTCCACCATTGCTGTTCAATACACAACTGCTTGCGACGGCTCAAAATCATAGTAATGATATGGCAACGATGACAACCTTAACGCATATTGGCTCTGATGGCTCACAATTTTGGGAGCGTATTCAGCGCACGGGTTATAATCTGTCTACGGGGGCAGAAAATGTCTTGCAGCGCAATGATTCCAATCCACAGAGCGTTTTTCAACAATGGAATAATAGTGCGCCGCATCGTGCGAATATGCTTAATCGAGATTATCTTGAAGTGGGGATTGCCTATGCACAAGCAGCCGATGGCAATATCTATTTTACGATGGTTTTGGCAAATCAACCCGGTATTGTTGCACCACCTGCCCAGCCAATTGAAGCGAGTGCCACACCAATACCGATGATTCCCACAGCAACAAATACCCTAGCCCCGTTATCAACGGCAACTCCAACGCGCACATTGATGCCAACTGATGTTATGTTGGCAACAGTGATTGCCCCTTTACCGACTATTCAAGCGACTGCCATTCTACCTACTCGCATAGTAGCCACAACGAATATCATTGCCACGAATACACCGTTGCCTACGCCGCCCAACCCTGATATTCGGCTTGTTTATTCGCCTGCAAGTTTTTCACTTATCAATGTTTCGGGTAGGTCATTGAATTTGTCAGAACTTAATTTTGAGAGTACAAGTGGAACGTTTGCAGCTTCGCAGTGGAATACAGAGTTTTTGACACAAGCTCTCAATAATTTTACTGTGGGCGATTGTTTACAAATATGGGGCTTCGGTGAAGCGAATCAAGCTAAACCTGTGGACTGTCGTTTTCGTCATGTGTGGGTCACGGTGGGTTCGGATGCCCAATTCTGGCGTGGAGTCGAAAATTTTATTGTTCGTATGGGCATACAGCCTGTCGGCATTTGTTCTATTGCAGCCGAAGTATGCGATGTGAGTATTTCTACGCCTATCCCTGAGCCAACAATCAGATTGCCTGAGCCTGTTTCAGCAACCCAAATGGCGGCGGATTTGCGCTTAATCTATAATGCTGATTCGCTTTCTATGGTCAATGTGTCGGGGCGGGTCTTGAATTTGCGTGGCATCGTTTTTCGTAGTAATTCTGGTTTGATGCCAATTGAACGCTGGGATACTGAATTTTTGTCGCAATCACTATCTGGCTTTACCGCAGGTGATTGTTTACAAGTTTGGGGTTTAGGCACGACTGATTTATATCCCAAGCCACTAGAATGCGAAACGCGCCATGCTTGGATAGCTGTTGGCGATGACTTTGATTTTTGGCGTGATACAGACTTATTCACTGTTGAACAGAATGGGCGACGGATTGCTCTGTGTGATGCTGCTAATGGCGTTTGCAAAATTTCACTATCGGCGGATTTTGGAACATCATCTTCCAGCACACCATCCACAAGCACAAATGAGGTAACAACATCAATTTTTGCAGATGTCCGTTTGATTATTACCGAAACAAGTGTCACATTGCTCAATTTATCATCGGCTTCAATAGATGTGTCTAATCTGGCATTTGAAAGTGATGGCGGTGTTTTTGTCGCGTCTCGTTGGGATACAGAATTTCTATCGCGCCCATTAAATGCGCTGCCATCGGGTGACTGTTTACAAATTTGGTCTGTGGGAGGCGAGTTTGAAATACCGCCGACGGAATGTAGTGGTCGTCATGCGTGGGTTGCCGCGCGCCCTGATGAGCAATTTTGGCTCAATGTGAATAGTTTTCGTGTGCGCTGGAATGCACAGGTATTACAGACATGCGAAACGCGCATTAGAAATTGTGATTTCGATTTGCCGTAGTGATTTGCCAGAGTTAAAGAGGGGCGTATTGCACGCCCCCAATATGATAAGTCGAAGCATTAACCTTCGCTTCCGGTATCCTTGCCAACAGTACGCTTGAGAACTTCAGCATACACGAAATAGATAATGACCATCGCAACAGCAACAACCACCGTCGCAAGCAAGGCGAAGGGCAGATAGGACGCAATTGATGGAAGATCACTGTCTTCCAAGCCTTCAACAGTGCGAAGAATGCCCCACGGCAAGATGATACTCAGCACAAAGGTGAGAACAGTAATGACGACCAGACCATAGCGGAACAGGCGCAACCGCGCACCAACATCAGATTGGCTAATCATATTGGAACGAATGTTATCCATATCAACCCTCTTTCTATTAAAGTGAATATTTATTGCGTTACCATAGATTATATAATAAATTTCCATATGCACAACTAATTTTTGGTTTGTATGTTGCAATTTTCAAATCATGCGCTATGATTTTCAATCATGAAAACGCATATCTACATCAGTAGTCATCGTCGTATCCGTCGTCGCCTGACAATCAGTCGGGAGTTTTTGCGTTGACGGTTTGTGGCATGTAACCCAATTTTGAGAAACGCAGTAACCCTCGCCTAGAAGTTAGTCGGGGGTTTTTTTGTTGCAAGTTGCACAGCGTACTCTGTTGTATTGCACAACTGCACAAAATACGGGTATGCGTTACGATTAGGCTCATATTTATCATTTAACAGGAGAGTAAAACTATGCAATCCAAAGGCACAGTAAAAAAAGTTGTCTTAGCCTATAGCGGTGGGCTAGATACATCCGTAATTGTTCCTTGGCTTAAGCACAATTATGGCGATTGCGAAGTTATCTGCTTTACAGCAGATTTAGGGCAGCAGGGAGAGTTAGACGGACTGGAAGAAAAGGCGATTGCATCCGGCGCAAGCAAACTTTACGTCCGCGACTTGCGCGAAGAATTCCTCAATGATTATGTTTTCCCTACAATGCAAGCTGGCGCAGTTTATGAACGCGAGTATCTACTAGGGACATCGTTTGCACGCCCTATTATTGCCAAGCATATGGTTGAAATCGCGGAACTTGAGGGAGCAGATGCCGTGGCGCATGGTTGTACAGGCAAAGGAAATGACCAAGTACGGTTTGAATTGACCACAATGGCACTCAACCCTAAACTAAAAGTCATAGCTCCTTGGCGTGAATGGGATATTCGCAGTCGGGAAGATGCGCTGGCTTACGCGACTGAATTCAATATTCCTGTCACACATACTGAAAAAGATATTTATAGCCGTGACCGCAATATCTTCCACTTATCGCATGAAGGGGGTTTGCTCGAAAACCCTTGGAATGAACCCGAAACCTCTATGTTCCAATTGAGTGTCAGCCCAGAAGAAGCGCCTGATGAAGCAGAGTATGTCGAAATCGGCTTTGAAAAAGGGTCTCCAATGAGTGTCAATGGCAAAGAAATGTCTTCGGTGGCGATATTTGAATATCTCAATGAACTAGCCGGAAAACATGGCATTGGGCGGATTGATATTGTAGAAAATCGGCTCGTGGGGATGAAGAGTCGCGGTGTTTATGAAACCCCTGCTGGTACGGTGATACATCGCGCACATCAGGCACTAGAAAGTATCTGCCTTGATAAACATACCATGGGTTATAAAGATGCGATTGCGGTCAAATATGCAGAACTGGTTTATAACGGTATGTGGTTCACCCGTCTGCGTGAATCATTAGATGCCTTTGTTCAGGTCACGCAAGAACAGGTATCTGGCACGGTGCGTTTGAAGTTATATAAAGGCAATGTGATTATCGCTGGACGTAAAAGTCCATTTAGCCTTTACCGTGAAGATTATGCGTCTTTTGGCGAGGAAGATGTTTACAATCAGCAAGATGCCCATGGTTTCATCCAATTATTTGGTCTCCCAATGAAGGTCGAGGCTTTGCTAGATATTGAGGGTGGCAAAGAGGTTCGTTGGCGACAACCAGATTATAGCAAGTTCAAGCGCGACTAAGTGTACAGGGTTTTGACTATATTTAGGGCGCAGTAGTACAAGAGCAAAAAGTTTTCGGGATTTCGTAGGGACTATAGGTCTTGCCAATCTCCAAAAGTTAAATTGCTCGCTTAGTCGTGTGCTGCGCCCTTCTCATTCACATTGCGAGATAGAGAAAGAGTTGATAATGGCACTATGGGGTGGGCGATTCCAAGATGCACCGGATGATGCAATGCGAGCATTAAATGATAGTTTGCGTTTTGATGTACGGATGGCACTATATGATATCAAAGGGAGTAAGGCATATGCAGAGGCGCTGGCAAAAGCCGGAGTCATCTCAGAAGAAGATGCCGGACGGATTCGTGGTGGGCTACATTTAGTTCGCAAAGAAATCGAAAATAATCAGTTTGACTTTCAAGCAAGTGATGAAGATATTCACACGGCAGTAGAACGGCGCTTGATAGAGTTAGTGGGTGCTGTTGGGGGTAAACTGCATACCGGACGCAGCCGCAATGACCAAGTTGCAACTGATTTTCGCTTGTGGACAATGGATGCTATCCAAACAATAGACAAATTACTGCACAATATTCAGCTTGCTCTCATTTCACAAGCCGAAGAACATACTGAAAGTTTGCTTCCGGGCTATACGCACCTACAACCTGCACAGCCGATTACTGTTGCCCACTGGTTGATGAGTTTTTTCTGGATGTTATCTCGTGATAGAGAACGGCTTCAGCAAGCCTATGAGCGTACTGCTATATCACCGCTAGGGTCTGGTGCATTAGCTGGAACGCCGTTTCCTGTTGACCGTGCATGGTTAGCCAAAGAACTTGGTTTTAATTCGCATAGTCAAAATAGTTTAGATGCCGTGAGTGATAGAGATTTTGTTGCCGAAACACTATTTGCCCTTGCACTCGCCGGAACACACCTCAGCCGTTTTGCAGAAGATGTCATCATTTACAGTAACCCACTCTTCGGCTTCATCACACTTGATGACCGTTACAGCACGGGTAGCAGCCTTATGCCACAAAAACGCAATGCTGACCCCATGGAACTCACACGCGGAAAAGTCGGGCGCTTGGTTGGGCATCTCACTGGAATCTTAACGACACTCAAAGGTTTGCCATCAACCTACAATAAAGATTTACAAGAAGACAAAGAATCTCTCTTTGATGCCATAGACACAATGAACATGCTTTTGCCTGTCGTCGCTGCTATTATCCAAACCTTGAAACTCAACACCGATAAAATGCGTGCAGCACTCGCAGAAGAATTATTAGCAACCGATTTAGCTGATTATCTAGTAAAAAAAGGAATGCCTTTCCGCGAAGCCCATCACGCAGTCGGGCAGGTGGTTCGGATTGCAAGTGAACGTAACTGTAATATGTCAGATATTCCAGTTAAAGATTTACAGACTATCTCTGTATTATTTAGTGATGATGTTAACGAAGTTTTCAATTTCGACCTTGCTGTCGAACGAAAGAATGCGCCCGGCGGTACAGCACCGCAAGCTGTCAAGCAACAGATACAAGCCGCGAAAGACCTTATCGCCGTGAATAATGATGACTGACTCTGTACAAAATGACCAGTGTTTACTTGTCACTTTACACAATTTTATGAATTTTAGAATCAATCAGTTGACAATATGCAAAGTGTGGGTTAATGTGATGGCGTAGTTGATTATGAACCTAAGCAGTGGACGAAAAACTGTAATGCGTACTAACAATACCAACATTAGCATTATTATCCTTGTCCTCGTACTCGTTATTATAAGCGGGTTATAATTGCTTGGGTAGTGAACACCAGATTTGGTCACAGTGAACCTCCCAAGTGGAGGTTTTTTTATTTATCTATGGAGATTTTCATGTCAACGCAACTGTACGAATTTCAATCACATAATAGCCCATGGACTGAGATGTTCGATATGTACTGCCAGCGTGAAGAAATGGCAGAGAGTATGTCTATGCAAGAAGATACTCAAGCCGAACAACAACCGACACGCGATGCGCTTGCTGATGTGTACAACCGTGATACAAAAACGGATACACAAAGCAAGCGTTTTTAATTTATAGGCTACACACAGCCGGAGAGGATTAAGAACTTATGCCCGCAGAATGGATTTGGCGTAACGGTGAATTTGTGAAATGGGAAGACGCTACCGTTCATGTTTCCGCACATGCAATACATTATGGGTCGAGTGTCTTTGAAGGCATTCGCGCTTATGCCACAGATGAAGGTCCCGCCGTTTTTCGGCTTCAATCGCATACCGAACGCATGATGAAGGGTGCTAAGGTGATGCGAATTGAGCATGAATTCACAGTTGAGGATATTAATAACGCAATTGTCGAAACCATCTCTAAAAATGGTCATAAGGCGTGTTACATTCGTCCGGTTGTTTTTCGTGGCGCAGGCGCTCTCGGCTTAGAAGGTCGTGGACGCACCAAAACTGAATTTTTTGTTTTCACAATGGAGTGGGGCGCATATCTCGGACAAGAAGCACTAGAACAAGGTGTTGACGTACAGGTTAGTTCCTACCGCCGTATGGCTCCTGACACACATCCTGCATTAGTCAAAGCAGGTGGTAATTATGTGAACAGCCAATTTGTCAGCATGGAAGCCCATGATAATGGCTTTAGTGAAGGCATTGCACTAGATGTCAGTGGCTATGTGAGTGAAGGCGCGGGCGAAAATATCTTTGTTATCGTTGATGGCATTGTCTATACACCGGGCGCATGGTCTTCTATTTTGATGGGTATTACACGAGATAGTATTCTCACATTGCTTGATGAATATGGCTATGAAGTTCGTTATCAGCCGATTGCACGCGAAATGCTGTATATGGCAGATGAAATTTTCTTCACTGGGACAGCAGCCGAAGTGACCCCTGTGCGCTCTGTAGACCGCCTTTCAATTGGTAGTGGCTCTCGTGGACCCATTACAAAACAAGTGCAGGAAGAATTTTTCGCCATCACGTCCGGTAAAAAACCAGACCGCCACGGCTGGCTCACACACGTTCATCAGAAAGTTTCGGAGAAGTAAATTATGCAACTCACGGGTGGTGAAATTATTATGGAATGCCTGTTGCGAGAAGGCGTGGATGTCATGTTTGGCTATCCGGGCGGTGCGATTCTCCCAACGTATGATGCCATGACCAAATATCTTGACCGTCTTCACCATGTCTTGGTACGGCATGAACAAGGTGCATCGCATATGGCAGATGGCTATGCTCGTGCGACAGGTAAAGTTGGTGTGTGTATCGCCACAAGCGGACCCGGTGCAACCAATCTCATTACAGGACTGGCAACTGCAATGATGGACTCATCGCCTATTGTTGCTATAACGGGGCAAGTTCCAGTTGCGGCAATTGGTTCTGATGCGTTTCAAGAAACCGATGTGACAGGGGCAACACTGCCAGTCACCAAGCATAATTATCTGGTGATGGATGTTGAGGAATTGGCTTATACGATTAAAGAGGCTTTCTATATTGCGCGGTCAGGTCGTCCCGGTCCCGTACTCATTGATGTTCCCAAAGACATTCAGAATGCCAAAACTGAATTCATCTACCCAGAAGCAGAAATTCATTTGCCGGGCTATCGCCCACAATCATCAGCAACTGAGGACGAAATTCAGGCAGCACTAGAACTCATCCACACTGCGGAACGCCCTGTCATTTTGGCTGGTCATGGG
This sequence comes from Anaerolineae bacterium, assembly GCA_030950085.1. GTDB lineage: Bacteria > Chloroflexota > Anaerolineae > Aggregatilineales > Phototrophicaceae > JAUZRW01. The sequence goes on along the minus strand of JAUZRW010000029.1, from coordinate 52,233 downwards.
GTTACAATTTCGGGCGCGAGTCGTGAATTACAAGAACTTGCCGAACGCTGCAATATCCCCATTGCACAAACGCTGCTTGGTAAGGGGAATGTTCCTGAAAATCACCCATTGGTTATCGGCTGGATGGGAATGCACGGCGATGCGTGTGTCAATCATGCTATCCAAGAGGCTGATTTGTTGATTGCACTGGGAATGCGCTTTGATGACCGCGTGACGGGCAATATTAAAACTTATTCGCCAAACAGCAAAAAGATTCATGTCGATATTGATCCGTCTGAATTGAATAAGAATGTGCCATCAGATGTACCTATTGCAGGTGATTTGAAAACTGTATTACGTCAATGGTTGTCACAACTGGAACAACGGTCTCATGCTGCATGGATAAATCGTATTCGTGATTGGCAAGAAGATGCTGATGAGCGCGATATCCTCAAGCATGATATAAGCGACCCATTACTCACGCCACAGGTTATTAATGACTTGTGGAAGTATACCGATGGCAATGCACTCACAGTATCCGATGTAGGGCAGCATCAGATGTTGGAAGCGCAATATTATCCGCATCAACGCCCATCCATGATGTTGACGAGTGGCGGACTCGGCACAATGGGTTATGGTCTTCCGGCAGCGATTGGGGCAAAATTTGGTCAACCAGATGAAGAAGTATGGGCGATTGTTGGTGATGGCGGTTTCCAGATGACATTAGTTGAATTGGCAACAGCGCGTCAGGAAAATATCAATATTAACATTGCCGTAATTAATAACAATTTTCTCGGCATGGTGCGCCAATGGCAAGAGTTATTCTACGACAAACGCTATAATGCGACACCGATGTTCACACCAGATTTTTGCAAATTGGCAGAGGCTTATGGCATCCCAAGTATGCGCGTGACCAAACGCGAACAGGTTCAAGAATCGGTTGAATTTGCACGCAGTATTGATGGTCCTGTCTTGATTGAATACATGGTAGAAAAAGAAGAAATGGTGTACCCGATGGTCGCGGCGGGTGCGGACTTACACGACATGAAACGCCGACCTAAACCCGGAGAGAAATAATTATGGCAACTGATACCCATATGCAAACCAAAAGCGGCAAAATAACAATCGTCGCATTAGTGGAAAACAAGCCGGGTGTTCTCAATCGGGTCGTTAGTTTGTTCCGTCGGCGAGCATTCAATGTGGATAGTTTGACAGTTGGACGCACACATAAGCCGCATGTCTCGCGGATGACGATTGTGGTCGATAGTGAACGTATGAGTCCGTTCAAGATTAAGGCAAATCTGGAAAAATTGGTCAATGTCATTGATGTACAAGTGCTAAATCGAGCGCCGCATGTGAGCCGTGACCTTGTGCTAATTAAGGTACGGACAGATGGGGCAGAACGTTCTAACGGTGTGACGACTGTTTGCGAACACTATCCGGCAAAAATCATTGATATGGGTCCCGAATTTGCCATTATCGAAATGTCTGGGACTGAGGAATTTGTTGAGCAATTCATTGATGAACTGCGCGAATTTGATATTGTAGAACTTGTGCGAACTGGTGTGGTTGCCATGGGGCGCGGTACTCGCATTCAAGATACAGAATATCAGCCAATCATTAATGGCAATAATGTTCACAAAAATGTAGTGTAAACCTGTAACTTAGTGAGGAGGAATTATTCTCCTCACTCGAAATCTTGTTTAAGAAACTATCAGCGATAATGCACTAACACTTGTCTCATATTGCAATTTTGTATGAGGCGCGATGAAACCCCGGAAGGGGCTTATTAACGGATAACCCAATAAGGGAGAACAAATTTCATGGCAAAGCTGTATTACGATAATGACGCGGATTTAGCGGTACTTGAAGGCAAGACGATTGCTGTTATTGGTTATGGGAGTCAGGGTCATGCTCATGCGCTCAATGCCAAAGACAGTGGGGTGAATGTTGTTGTGGGTCTGCGCGATGGTAGCAAAAGTGTGGATAAGGCGAAAGCCGCAGGTTTGCAAGTTTCGTCTGTTGCAGAGGCAGCCGCACAGGGCGATATTGTGATGATTCTCGTACCGGATGAGCGACAACGGGCAGTTTATGAAGAACACGTTGCCCCAAACCTCAAAGATGGTGCAATGCTGATGTTTGCACATGGTTTTAATATTCACTTTAAGCAGATTGTCCCACCGGCAAGTATTGATGTGGCGATGGTTGCACCGAAATCACCGGGACATCGTGTGCGCGAAGTTTATACCGAAGGGGCAGGAACACCGGGTCTTGTCGCTGTTTATCAAGATGCTACAGAAGAAGCTAAACAAAAAGCACTCGCCTATGCTAAAGCGATTGGTTGTACTCGCGCTGGTGTTATCGAAACAACATTCAAAGAAGAAACTGAAACCGACTTATTCGGTGAACAGGTGGTGCTGTGCGGCGGTGTGACGGCGCTTGTTCGTGCTAGTTTTGAAACACTTGTTAAAGCGGGCTACCAGCCAGAAATTGCTTATTTTGAATGTATGCACGAACTGAAACTCATCGTTGATTTGCTGTATGAAGGCGGTCTCAGTTATATGTGGTACAGCGTCAGTGATACAGCCGAATACGGTGGTTATACCATTGGTGACCAATTTGAGAGTATGGTCAAAGAAGAGATGGCAGGCGTTCTCGAAAGAATCCAGAGTGGCGAATTTGCTAAAAATTGGATTGAAGAGAATGAGACAGGTCGCCCGAACTTTGCACAACGCCGCAAGACCGAACATGACTTACTGTTGGAAAAAGTGGGCGAAGAATTGCGCGATATGATGCCGTTCCTCAATGCCAAACGAATCAAGCAGGAGAATTAGTAACTTATGTTATGCAGGGGAATCTGACTTTGGTAGGGGATGACCCGTGTGTCATCCCGCCGCAACCTAAACGGGCGCACACATGGGTACGCCCCTACACACAAGATACGTTTTGTGTAAGGTGAGTTAGTAAGCTGATGCAGGTGGTTCGACATAGCGAACTGCAAAGTTTTGAGCAATTTGTCTTTCTTTATCTCTTAATTGAGAAGGAGATTTATGTCATGGAAGATGATGTTGACGTTGCTGTAAGCTGGAAGGGGGTGGTGGCGAATGGAATCTGATCTTAGCGGTCTTAGTGACCTTAATACCGTAAACCCATTTGAATCCATAACTATCACTGAAAGGCAACCTTCTAATGAGCAAACGTACATATGACGATAACACCGTTATCATTTTCGATACAACCCTGCGCGATGGCGAACAGAGTCCCGGCGCAACATTATCCAGTGCAGAAAAACTGGAAATCGCTCGTCAACTCTCTAATTTGGGAGTAGATGTCATTGAAGCGGGTTTTCCGGCGGCATCGCCTGACGACTTGAAAGCAGTCCAACGTATCGCACAAGAAATCGGCACAGAAGATGGTCCCACAATTTGCGGCTTGTCACGGGCAGTAGAAAGTGACATTCTCACAGCATGGGAAGGCGTGAAAGATGCTGCCAAACCTCGCATTCACACCTTTCTAGGGACATCGCCACAACATCTAGCGATGGTCGGTATCACCCAAGAAGAAGGCTTAGAGCGTATCCGCATGGGTGTTACATTGGCAAAAAGTCTGTGTGATGATGTCGAATTTAGCCCAATGGATGCCGGACGTACAGACATGGAATATCTGATTCAGGCGTGTACAGTTGCGGTTGAATGTGGGGCAACAACACTGAATATTCCTGATACAGTGGGTTACGTCATGCCTGCGGAGTGGGAAGAAAAATTAGAACAACTGATTAGCGAAACGCCCGGTGCTGGACCCGGTAGCAATGTTGTGTGGTCAGTTCATTGCCATAATGATTTAGGACTAGCGACAGCGAATACATTGGCTGGTGTCAAAGTTGGCGTTCGTCAGGTCGAAGTGACGATTAATGGCATTGGTGAACGGGCAGGCAATACCTCGTTAGAAGAGGTTGTGATGGCACTGCACACGCGCAAATCTTTCTACAAGCTGCGTAGTAATATCGACTCCACACAAATCATGAAAACAAGCCGCATGGTCAGTAATTATATGGGAATGCCTATTCAGCCGAACAAAGCAATTGTCGGTGCGAATGCTTTTGCCCACGAATCCGGTATTCATCAAGATGGCGTGCTAAAAGATGCCGACAACTTTGAAATCATGACTCCTGAAAGTGTCGGTCTGCATCAAAGTAAGTTGGTTTTGGGCAAGCATAGTGGTCGTCATGCACTGCGAGTACGTCTGGAAGAACTAGGTTATAAGGTTGAAGGCGATGCTCTGAACCAGATTTTTGGACGCTTCAAAATACTGGCAGATGCCAAGAAAAATGTCACGGATGCTGATTTAGAAGCATTGATGACCGATGAGTTTCACAAACCAGAAGAATTTTTCACATTGGGCGATATTCAGATTGTATGCGGCACGATGGGAATGCCCACGGCGACAGTGCGCTTGCTGAGTGGGGCAGGTGAAGAAATCATCGTAGCGGCAGTTGGCACGGGACCAGTTGATGCAGCGTATCGTGCTATTGACCAAATTACGAACTGCCCCAACACACTCATTGAATACAATGTTCATAGTGTGACCGAAGGCATTGATGCGCTAGGTGAAGTGACTGTCCGTATTCAAACCCCTGATGGCAGTCGCGTTGTCGGCGGTTATGGAGCAGATAGTGACATCATTGTTTCGAGTGTGAAAGCGTATATGGCAGCAGTCAATCGCCTGATTGCGGCACTCGGGCAAGGCGAAACGATTCAACCCGAAGGTGATGCTGCCACAATTAATGTCAAAACATCGCAAGAATAAATAGAAACAGTATGAGTAGGGCGTGATTCGTCATGCCCTTTTTGTTGAGAAGGAAACACGATGACACAAGCGAAGACACTCTTCGAAAAAGTATGGAATAAGCATATTGTCAAACCAGAGACAGATACGACTCCGGCGGTATTATATATTGATTTGCATCTCGTTCATGAGGTGACATCACCACAGGCATTTACGGTATTGCGCGAACGTGGTCTAAAGGTGCGTCGTCCTGACCAAACGCTCGGCACAATGGATCATAGCACGCCGACGACTCCGCGCAACGCACAGGGTATTATCCCTATTTTAGACTCAATGGCTGTCAAACAACTCGATATTTTCACACAAAATTGCAATGACTTTGGGATTCCGATGTATTCGCTTGGGACTGAAAATCAAGGGATTGTCCATGTAATTGGACCCGAACAAGGTTTTACACAACCCGGAATGACCATCGTATGTGGTGATAGCCATACCAGTACACATGGGGCTTTTGGTGCGCTGGCGTTTGGTATTGGCACAAGCGAAGTGGCGCACGTTCTCTCAACACAAACACTGTTGCAATATAAGCCAAAAACAATGGCTGTCACAGTGGATGGTCAACTTGCGGCAGGTGTGACAGCGAAAGATATCATTCTGGCTGTGATTGCTAAAATTGGTATTGGCGGCGGTACGGGGCATGTTTTTGAATATCGCGGCAGTGCGATTCGCAGCCTCAATATGGAAGGGCGCATGACCGTTTGCAATATGAGCATTGAAGGCGGTGCGCGTGCTGGCATGGTTGCACCTGATGATATCACGATTGAATATGTGTCAGGTCGTCCTTATGCACCGAAAGGCGACGCATGGGATGATGCTGTTGCAGCATGGCGACAATTGCCATCTGATGAAGGCGCAACTTATGACCAAGAAATTGTGTTGGATGCCAATATGCTGCCGCCGATGATTACCTACGGTACAAATCCCGGTATGGGCATGATGATTGATAGTGCTGTGCCTGACCCGATGGATTTTGCGGATGTCAATGAACGCATGGCACTCGATAAGGCTCTAACTTATATGGGACTGCAACCTAATCAGCCACTACTCGGCAAGAAAATTGATGTGGTCTTTCTCGGTAGTTGTACCAATTCGCGGATTAGTGATTTGCGTCTTGCGGCAAAAATGATTGATGGGCGCAAAGTGTCTGATGATGTGCGAATGATGGTTGTTCCCGGTAGTCAATTGGTGAAGAAACAAGCCGAAGCCGAAGGTCTGCATGAAATCTTCAAAGCGGCTGGGGCAGAATGGCGTGAGGCGGGTTGCTCGATGTGTATTGCCATGAATGGCGACCAACTGTCTCCCGGTCAATATGCCGTCAGTACCAGTAATCGCAACTTTGAAGGACGACAAGGCAAAGGTGGACGGACTTTCCTTGCTAGTCCATTAACGGCTGTTGCGTCTGCTGTGAATGGTGTTGTCAGTGACCCGCGTGAAATGCAGATGCCGGAAATGGCATAGGCAAAATTTAACCACAAAAATATATTTCTTGTAGGGGAGTGCTTGTGTGCGCTTCCACTATGAAGTAGTTAGGTTATCTGAAAAATGAACGTAAGCAAAGCCATTCGCACAAAACGGGCAGTTCGGCAATATACTGAAGAATCAGTCTCAGATGATGTGATACGGCAGATTCTAGCAACAGCGCGTTGGTCACAGAGTAGCAAAAATACGCAGCCATGGGACTTTTTTGTTATCACGGACAAAGACTTACTTGCTGAATTGAGTCAATCGGGTGATTTTGCCAAACATTTACCAAGTGCGGCGTTTGCGATTGCACTGGTAGGTGATTCCGATAATTACATGGTGGGATTCGATTTAGGACAAACTGCTATGTCCTTGCAACTTGCCGCATGGGAAGTCGGAATTGGCTCCTGCTTGATTTCGTTTCATCGTGCGGAACAAGCAGCAGAAATACTCGGTGTGCCAGAGGTGAAATATGTTCGCATTGGCATCTCCTTTGGTTATCCATCGCCAGAACATAAAGCTGCAAAAATGGGCGGACGGCAAGCACTAGACGACATTACACATTGGAATAACTGGTAAGGACAAGAAGATAACATGAAACCCATTAAGAAATTCACGGGCAAGATAGCGCCATTGCCAATTAATGACATAGATACCGACCAGATTATCCCAGCGCGTTTTCTGAAAACAACAGATAAGCAGGGACTTGGTAAACAGGCATTTTTCGACTGGCGTTATGAGGCTGATGGCAGTGACAAAGCAGATTTTGTACTCAATCAGCCGCAATATCAAGAGGCATCGGTACTGATTGCTGGCAATAACTTCGGCTGCGGCAGTTCACGCGAACATGCGCCGTGGGCATTGCAGGGTATGGGCTGGCAAGCGGTAGTTAGCACTGAATTTGCTGATATTTTCCGCAGCAATTCTCTGAAAAATGGTTTGCTACCGATTATCGTCGATGAAGAAACACAGGCGCAACTCATCAGCCTTGCCGAAGAAGACCCTGAAACATTGGTCACAATTGACCTTGAATCACAAACCTTGCATTTGCCAGATGGTCGCAAAGTCAAATTTCCGATTGATAGCTTTAGCAAAGAATGTCTACTCAAAGGCGTAGACCAACTCGGCTATTTGTTGGACTTAGAAGCCGACATTACTGCCTATGAAGAATCAAACACGAAGCGTGTCAATACACACGGATAAATTTTTTATCCGCCTTATCATTGAGGAGAAACAACAATGAACAAGTATGTGCATATCTACGATACAACCCTCCGAGATGGGACACAACGCGAAGGTATTTCGCTGTCATTGGCGGATAAGATACGAATTACGCGCTTGCTGGATGAAATGGGTGTTGCCTATATTGAAGGCGGTTGGCCCGGTAGCAATCCCAAAGATGCTGGCTACTTTCAAGAAGTGCAAAAGCTCAATTTTCAACATGCTAAAATAACGGCTTTTGGGTCAACTTGTCGCAAAAAATCTGACCCTGCCGATGATGCCAATATCAAGGCGCTGGTTGATGCCCAAACGCCTGTTGTAACGGTTGTGGGTAAAACATCTATGCTGCATGTCACCGATGTACTGCAAACGACTCCGCCAGAAAATTTACGTATGATTCGGGAGAGTCTGCGTTATCTGAAATCACTGGGCAAAGAAGTGATTTATGATGCCGAACACTTTTTTGATGGCGCGAAACTCGATATGGAATATGCCTTCGATACCATCAAAGCGGCAATGGAAGGTGGGGCAGATACGATTGTGCTATGCGATACCAACGGCGGTTCAATGCCATGGGAAATTGCCGATTATGTGCATAAAATTCAATCGCTATTTCCTAATGTGCAAATTGGCATTCATACCCATAACGATGGCGAGATGGCAGTCGCCAATAGTCTTGCGGCTGTCAAAGCAGGTGTGAGTCATGTGCAGGGGACGATTAACGGCTATGGTGAACGTTGCGGCAATGCCAACCTGTGTAGCATCATCCCCGATTTAATTCTCAAGATGGATACGCCCTGTTTGCCAGAAGAGAGTTTGCTCAAACATCTGACGAAGTTATCACGAACAGTTGCCGAAATTGCCAATCTCGCACCCGATACACATCTGGCATATGTCGGAAAAAGTGCCTTCGCCCATAAAGGCGGTATTCATGTGGCGGCGATTCGGCGTAATGTCGATAGTTATCAGCATATTGACCCTGCACGGGTTGGTAATGAAATGCGTGTCCTCGTATCAGATTTATCGGGACGGGGTAATGTTCTCAGTAAGGCTGAAGAATTAGGCTTAGATGTTTCCAAAGATGAGGCGCTACAGGTGCTAGAAGAAATCAAGCAACTAGAGAGCGAAGGTTATGTCTTTGAAGGCGCAGAGGCTTCGATTGCGATTCGCTTGCATCGTGCCAAGCCAAATTACAAACCTATCTTTGAACTGATTGACTTCACAACGATAGTCGAAGACCGTCAAGGGCGCGGCTCTATTGCTGAAGCAATGGTCAAATTAGATGTTGATGGTGATGTGGTTCATACTGCCGCCGAAGGCAATGGGCCCGTCAATGCACTTGACCTTGCCTTACGCAAAGCCATTGTGCCGTATTATCCGCAAATTGCCGATTTCCAACTGGTAGATTACAAAGTCCGTATTCTGGATAGCGATAGTGCAACTGCCGCGACGACTCGCGTTCTCATTGACACCCAAATGAATGGCAAACGTTGGAGTACCGTCGGTGCAGGGACGAATATTATTCGTGCAAGTTGGTTAGCTCTTGTAGATAGTATCGAGTTTGGTATTTGTGTTGCCCATGAAAATAATACGGCTGCGATTGCTGTAGGGGATTGAGACACCGAAAAATACATAACTTGCATTATTTATAACCATTGATAGGGCATGTTACCCACACATGCCCTGATTTTATGTCTATAGTCTATATAGGAGAGGAAATTCGTTATGAAAGCCACAATAGCAACTTTACCGGGTGACGGTATCGGTCCCGAAGTGATGGTCGAGGCATTGCGTGTTCTGGATAAAATTGGCGAGAAATTCGGGCATGAGTTTATAACCACCGAGAGTCTAATCGGCGGTGCTGCCATTGATGCGACTGGCACATCACTACCGGATGAAACCATCAAAACATGCGAAGCAGCAGACGCAATATTATTAGCGGCTGTTGGTGGCCCCAAATGGTCAGACCCCACAGCCTCAGTCCGTCCCGAACAAGGCTTGCTACAAATTCGGCAGCATTTTGGATTATTCGCTAATTTGCGTCCGGTTAAAGTGTATCCGGCATTGGTTGACCACGCGCCCCTACGTCGTGATTTGCTAGAAAATGTCGATATTCTCTTTGTGCGCGAACTGACAGGCGGTATCTACTTTGGAGACCGTCAAGAAATGGGCGATGGCGACTCGTCATATGATACGATGCTTTACACCAAATCCGAAGTTGAACGAGTTGCTAATGTTGCTTTTCGTGCCGCACAAGGGCGACGGGGCAAACTGACCTCTATTGATAAGGCGAATGTCTTAGCCTCAATGCGCTTATGGCGTAAAACAGTGGTTGAATTGCATGAAGATTATGAAGATGTTGAACTCGAACACTTACTGGTTGATGCGGCAACCATGCACATGCTGACTCGCCCCTCAAGTTTTGATGTTGTACTCGCTGGCAATATGTTTGGTGATATTCTCAGCGATGAAGCCTCTGTCTTGGCAGGTTCTCTGGGCATGTTGCCGTCTGCTGCATTAGGGGCGGATACATTTGGCTTATATGAGCCTGTTCATGGTAGCGCCCCCGATATTGTCGGACAGAGCAAGGCTAACCCAATTGGCATGTTTTTAAGTGTGGCGATGTTGCTACGTTATAGTTTGCAACTCGAAGATGAAGCAAAAACCATTGAAAACGCCATTGATGCTGTTCTGGCTGACGGTTTGCGAACAGGCGATATTGCTGGTCAAGCAGACAAGGTTGTCAGCACAACAGAATTCACGGACGCTGTTCTTGCCAAATTGTAATTGACTTACTGGTCAAATTCTGTTGATTCAGGGTCGGGAGATGGTGTGTTTTCATTTATCTCTCGACTCGGTTTGTTTTGAATCTCAAACATCGACAAGGCTGACAGTAAGAACATGACACGACGACTAGCAAGTGTCATCGTATGCCACTGCATGGCACGCAAGGCACACATCGACAATGAAATATGATATTCTGTCCATCGGTTTTTATGGGCTAAACATTGGCTTGCTATTCCGCGTAAAGCGACTATTGCTTGTAATGCCTCACGGAGTTCAGGAGCGCCACTCAAGGTACGTCCGGGGTTATTGAGTGCGACCAAGTGATTAATGAGTAATCGCGCCCCATCCCAACTATCTGGTACTTGAGGCACAATTGTTTCGCTAATAATACTCATTTCAAGGTTTGCCCAATCAAAAATAGTATGTCCATCACGAGTCAGGGCGAAGTCAATCAACAAGGCACTATCACTCGGTCCGATAAGAATATTGCCAAGATGTAAATCACCATGAATCGTGCTTAATGTACCATCTACAGGCATATCAAGAATATTGTGATACCACTTGATAGGATTAGGCATTGATTTGTTGAGGATAGATATTCTATCACTAGAAATATCAAAATCAGGTTCAAGCGCCCGTGCTGCCATCATCAATTGCTCATCGCGTGTCTTAAATACAGTGCCGCCAATATTTTCAACAATTTCACCGCGATAATAAGTATCCTGCTCAAAATCTATGCCCCGTATCTCAATTTGGTAAGGGCGGGCTGCCTCCGACCCTTGACCTAATGCGAGCCGAATACGCTTCTTTTCTTTATCGACTTTTTGCACGACAAAGTTGTCAATGACAACAACATCGCCATAATCAAGTTTGTTAATGCGCTTACGGCGTAATGGAAATTTGATGATATTGGCATTCTCAAGCAGATTTTCATTTTGCTCAAGTTCGAGCGTTAGAATCGGTGGCAGCAACCAATCATATTCAAGCCATGCTTCAAAACGGAACGAACGATTTTGTCGCCACCAATTTTCGCCAAAGTCGCTGTAAAGATGCTCATTAAGCCAATGACCAATTTTCACCCCAGACCATTGATGCACAATGCCGCGCATATTGGTGGGATTACCGGAATTATTGCCAAGAAAAGTATATTTCAAGCCTGCTAATTCAGACGTATCAGGGGCTGTTGGTCTATCTTCTAGACGAGCCGTCAAGGGAGGCAATGTACCTTTCACATAGCGTTCATAGCGTTTAGCCTCATCCAATATCATATCTGCTGGTCCAATTTTGACAACCAATGCTGCTTTCCGTTTATCCAGTTCAAAAGGCGTAACAACCAGTAGAATTGACCCACTGTAGCCGCCTGTCAATTGTGCTTCAATTCGCACCTTTGAGTAGCCATGAAACATCCGTCGCAAAATAGATAATTGGTCGGGGTCTAATTCACCCTCAAAATCAGACGGGAAATCAAGCTGAATGAAAGAATGAGTTTGTGGCAGAATAGCTTGTTTCGTGCGCGATTGCTGCTGTAACTTGTCCATGTCTATATCAAGCGCCCGTAGAACCCGTATCGGGATATTGTCATCTTCTTCTAGGATTGCGATGAGCAAATCGCGCTCTTGAATATTTTTTCGCCCATGTGAACTAGCGATATCTTGTGCAATGCTCATGACCATATCTGAACGAGGTGTTTCTTGAAGATTAGGCCACAGACGATGTTTACTGCTGCCTTTTCCTATTTTACGACGAATCGCATCAATGACATATTCTGAGGAAAGTCCTTGGTCGGATAGAATATTGCTGGTTAATCCACCACGAATTTCTAGTAGAGCAATAAATAAATGCTCAACACCAAGATAGTAGTGACGCATTCGGTGTGATTCTTGTCGAGCGCTAATGATAATGTCTTTAAGTTGAATCTGATTGATTACCATATGTCGTGCGACCTCTATTGACTCGCTGTTGTAAAACTATTGAGATGATTAAACGCTGTATTTGTCTACTGTATATAATTAATAGTTACACAGTTCAACCTGATTCTCGTAGTGGGATGACCTACACTACAACTGAAATAGGCACACACGTAGGTATGCCCCTACGCAGGAATTTTTTGCGTAATATGAGTTAATAGTTATCGGGTTGTATCCGTAACCAAGTTCTACCCAAACGAAACAATTGCCCACATTCTACAGGGATTGTCCCCTCAAAGCGAATTTCATGGAACGTATCCATTTCATCTTCGGTAAAACTACCGTTCGTACTATGAATATCTTCAAGCCACCACTTGCCATCGCGCCACAGCAGTCGTGCATGATAGCGTGACACGAATGTATCATTGCGAAGGCAGATATCATTATCATCTTTACGCCCGATAGATAATATCCAATCGGCATCGCGGATACTTCCGTCTGTTTTGGGGTTTAAATCAATTGTTGTACCATCTTCGACCCCACTCATATACATGAGGGTAATTGGTTTTATGGACAATATCTTTCTACTCCATCACAAATAAACCATTATAAGTTAAGTATACAGTTTCTTGACAAAAGACTCAATTTTTTGAAGTGTTTCTAAATTATAACTGAATTATATTGACACTGAGGCAAAGATTAGCGTATGGTCAATACGTAGATGCTGATGGTCCAAGCTCTTGATGACAAGTTAGAAAGCAAATAATTGCAACAAAATTCGAAGATTGTATTCGCGTTTTGACACGCATGAAGTCCGCGAAGGGAGAATATTCTGAGACTCTCAGAATGTATCTTCGAGTGTGGGCAATCAATCAGGGCTATGAAGATATTGCAAAATGAATTATGGAAATTTGCTTAGACCAAAATCACCCCGAAAAAGCCTTAGAGATTTATCACGGTACACAGAACTATTTGCTTTCTCATGTCGGGATTCAACCGGATAAACCCCTGCAACATCTTGGCGAAGTAGCGCAAAAGCAGATTTTATCGCAGTACATTGCGACTAAACGTACTGTCTAAAGCAATATCTTGTAATCTGTGTCGTAGATGTTTAGACAAGAAATTTTGCCTGTATCGTTAATCTCTAATCTCGCTGTTTTGAGTTGTTGCATTTCGTTGATAAACATGATATAGTGCCATTTGTAGACGTTAACAACTTCATACGCTCTACTTTCATCCAGAGCAGGCGAGGGAACGGCCCGATGACCCTGCGGCAACCCCCATTCATAGATGGGAAGGTGCCAATTCCGGCAGGTGGATATTCTGGCAGATGAGGGTAAACACTGATACAGCCATACTGTATCAGCAACCGAACTTGAAACAATGGTGAGGAAGTGCCACTATTGTCATCTGAGTGCGGATACTAAAACCCAAATTTGTGACCATCGATTAATACTTATATCTGAGGTTCATTGAGCCTGTCTAATCGAAGGAGACAAATCAACAATGACATATCAAAATGGTAATGGTAATAAACGCAATCACAGTGGCAATAGCACCCGTGCAGTCCATGTGGGAACAAGCCGTCGCAAGGCACATAATTCTTTGACAACCCCCATTATACAATCCGCAACGTACACATTTGAAAATACGGCTGACCTGATAGACTTCATGGAATCTAAAACATGGGGTGATGGCGCTCATGGTCGTGAAGAATACGGACGTTATGGCAACCCAACCGTGATGGCAGTTGAAGACCGTCTCGCTGAACTTGAAGGCGCGGAAGATGCAGCTTTGTATTCGTCAGGGATGGCAGCGATTACAACATTGCTGCTGACAGTCCTCAAATCGGGGCAACATATTGTCATGACAGATGATGTCTATCGTCGCACACGGCAATTCTGCACGACGATTCTTGGCAAATTTGGGATTGAAACCAGCGTTGTTGCGGTGGGTGATTATGATGCGTTAGAAGCGGCTGTCGAAAAAGGACGCACCCGCTTTATCATTAGCGAAACCCCGACTAATCCTTATCTGCGTGTTGCAGATTTGGAACGTTTAGTGAAAATTGCGAAGAAAAATCGTTGCCTGACAATGATTGATACTACTTTTGCCACGCCGATTAATTTGCGTCCGCTTGAATGGGGTATTGATTTCGTGATTCATAGTGCTACTAAATATCTCGGTGGACACAACGATGTGATGGCAGGTGTCATTTGTGGTAATGCGGCGCGGATTAAAGCCCTCAAAGATGCGCGAGGTGTCTATGGTAACGTGCTTGACCCACACGCAGCCTTTTTGATTGAACGCGGTATCAAGACACTGGGTTTGCGTGTGAAACAACAGAATAAAACAGCATATCAAGTCGCAAAGTATCTGGAAGCGCATCCGAAAATTGACCGTGTGTACTATCCCGGTTTAGCCTCGCATCCTGACCATGAGATTGCTACCAAACAGATGACAGGCTTCGGGGGTGTCGTCAGTTTTGAAGTCGCAGGTGATTTACAAACGACGGGAGATTTTATTGACCGGATGCAGATTCCATATATTGCGCCTAGTCTCGGTGGAGTCGAAAGCCTGATTGAACAACCGGCATTGATGAGTTTCTACGAGAAGACGACTCAGGAGCGTTTGGAATTGGGCATCAATGATAATCTGGTGCGCTTTGCTATTGGTATTGAAGATGTTGACGACATTATTGATGACTTAGAGCAAGCCCTCGCTGGTATCCCTGAACGGGCATTGAGCGATATCTGGGAAATTCGTTTCCGGTTATAAGCAAAAAGCCTCTTTCGGGGTTTTACCGCGCCTCATGCGTTTCACCTTTCGCCTTTTTGATTTTGAAATTTATTCTATCTGCACTATCGTCGCCATTTTTGCTTCAATAATTTCTCTATCAGTCGAATTATAGGTGTTAAAACGTATCGGATGTTTATCCATCCGAACCAATTGCCCCCAGCGTCCGCGCTCGTAAGTATGCTGATATGGTGGGTCAAAATCAAACTGAATCGCATTTTTGCTATCTAAAGGGAGCAAGAGCGTTGGAAGTGCTTGTTCAATGGAGATGCCGTATACTTTTGTGAAGCCATCTTGCCATGTAGGACGATTATCATGGATGGCGATATAGTACGGGTATGAATTCTCATTATCAGGATAATGGGGTAATCCAACAATTGGCGAGACTGACTCATGGAGATAGTCGATTTCTACTAATGGGATATTACTTTCAATCGCTTCAATTCGGCGGCTGCGATAGGCGGAATAATGCCTACCACCGGGTTTGTTGGATGGCGAAAGTAGCTCAATTCGTAAAACAGGTGTCCCAAGTGTCGATTGTCCGCTAAGTTTTCGCACGACAACAGCAGTCATCAAATCTTCGGGGTCAATCGCTTCCTCAATCGTAACCTGCCATGCGGGTTTTGTGGCGACTTTTTCTGCTAATGCAACACTTTCACTTTGTTGGAAAATGGTCACGTCGGGTTGTGGACGGCTAACAATCAGCCCACCATCTATATTCTGCCCACGCGATTGTAGTGAATGTTCACTGATAGCAATGTAGTTTGTAGGCAACTCGCCATTGAGACCTTCCATTAGATTGACAATATGTGCAGCATGAAAACCGGGCCAAAGTGACGGTTGTTCTTCAGTTCCCGATGTTTGCAGGAGACTATTCAAATGTGGGTTGATACCTGCATACGGATTCTTGAGGATTGCCATAGCTTAACCTCCAGCATAGCTTCCTTTTTATCCTATCACAGATTGGCTTTGACTGTATCACTCTTATTTGTCAGCAAGGCTACGATTTCTTCTATATCATCTCTGGATTCAAGCAGCAAATTCGGGTGCTTTGGTGATATGTCTTCTAATGTGCCACTATGATAGCCGATTGTGGCATCAGGGTCTTTGAGAACGTGTCCGGTTAAGATGCCGACAACTGTTTCATGGGGTTTAATGATGCCTTTTGCAGCGAGTTTGCGTGTACCAGCCAGTGTCGCTGCTGATGCAGGTTCACAGCCAATGCCGCTATTATCAATCAGTGCCTTCGCATCCATGATTTCTTGGTCTGTTACCATTTCTACAAAACCATTTGTCCACTCAATTGCTCGCACGACTTTCTTGTAATTCACAGGATTGCCGATTTTGATAGCTGTTGCAATTGTTTCTGCCTTCATCGGCTCGAAGTCTTCAAATTCTCTAGTAAAGGCTTGGTATAAAGGACTCGCGCCTTTTGCCTGAATCACTGCAAGACGCGGTATTTTATCAATCAAACCAAGGTCATAGAGTTCTTTCAATGCTTTGCCGAATGCGGCACTATTGCCGAGATTACCACCCGGACACACAATCCAATCCGGCACTTGCCATTTTAACTGTTGAAGCGCCTCAAACATGATGGACTTTTGCCCCTCAAGTCGGAAAGGGTTCACAGAGTTCAAGACATAAATATTTAGGCGTTTGCTGACTTCGCGCACGAGTTCAAGATTACGGTCAAAATCAGCATCAATGCGGATACAAGTTGCGCCATAAGCGATACCCTGTGCCAATTTACCGAGTGCAATTGCGCGATTTTGCAGAAAAATGATACCATCTAAATCGGCTAAGGCAGCATAAGACGCGAGGGCTGCTGACGTATTGCCAGTTGATGCACAAGCCACGCGCTCCATACCCAATACTTGCGCTTGTGTAACACCGCTTGTCATGCCCCTATCTTTGAATGAACCTGTCGGATTTTCACCTTCATGTTTGAGATAGAGTTTTTCGACACCTGCCCAATCTGCGAGTTTCGGCAATGGATAGAGATTGGTATTGCCTTCGGGCTTTGAGACAATCATGCTATTATCAACGGTGGGATAAACCAGTTCTTTGAAGCGCCAGACACCGCTATTGTATGGAAATTCAAGCGAGCCAAGTCGATTGTCAAATAATTCATGTGTCAGCATCATGCCAGACCAATCATGAATGACATCTAACAAGCCGCCACAATTTTCGCATGTGTAGAGAAGTTGGTTAATTGGGTATTGTTGCTGACAATCCATACATTGTAGTATGCTCTGCATTGCTTTATCCTCAGTTGAGTAGTGCTTATTTAACAAAGTAGCTTTGATAATCTTGTAAACTCTTGCTCACCATGTAATTTTGTGTGAGACGCAATGAAACCCCGATAAGGGGCTTATATATCGTGTTAAGGATAGCGATTTTCGATGGCAAATACCAGAGCAGAGGCATTCGCACCAGCAACAGTCGCCAACTTAGGCGTTGGTTTCGACATACTAGGGATGGCAGTTGAAGGATCCGGCGATGTCATCAGTGTAGAAAGACGTGCTGAACCAGATTCAATTATCATCAGCATTATTGGCGATAATGGGAAATTACCAATAGAGCCAGACAAGAATGTGGCGACCATTGCAGCAAACGCACTCTTAAAAGCAGTCCAAGCTGATTTTGGCGTGGCGATTCGGCTCAAAAAAGGTTTGCCGCTTGCTAGTGGACTCGGCAGTAGTTCTGCAAGTTCGGTAGCCGCAGCAGTCGCGGTCAATGCGTTACTCGGCGAACCCTTCAAACGCGAAGAATTGCTCCCGTTTACATTAGAAGGCGAGGCAGCAGTGAGTGGTTATCATGCTGATAATGTTGCTCCTTGTTTGCTAGGGGGAATCACACTCACCAATGGCACTGAAATTGAGGCGATTCGCAAGTTGCCAATTCCTGAGAATTTATACTTGGCGCTTGTGTCGCCAGATGTTGCCGTTCCCACTGCTGATGCACGCGCTGTATTACCCCAAGAAATATCACTGAAAATAATGGTGCATCAAACGGGTGCAGTTGCAGAATTAGTCGATGCCTTGTATCGAGGCGATGTGGAACGGCTGGCAAAGGCAATGGAATCAGATAAGGTCGTTGAGCCTGCTCGCGCTCATTTAATCCCACAGATAGAAGAAGTGCGATTTGTGGCTAAACGCGGCGGAGCTATGGCAGTTGTTATTAGTGGTGCGGGCCCAACATTGTGTGCCATTTGCGATGATGCCGATGTTGCCAAACAAGTCACTATGTCAATGAAGGCGATATACGATAATGTGAATATTGACTGTCGTATCAGAAGCGGCAAAGTGCTAAAAGACGGCGCACAAGTGCTTAAAGCAGAGTAGTCTGCAATGGACAAACCACCTAAAGCGCAGAAGAGAGTACCTCGGTTAGTTGAATATATCATATTCGGAATAGCTGTCGTTTTGAGTGCCATCCTCATGATGATTTTTTTCATGCGCCTGCCTATAGAAGGGACGACATTAGGGGTCGATTTATTGATGTCGGCTTTTGATGGTGGACGCTTACACTATGCCGAAATATTTGGCTTGCTCAATCCACCATGGAGCGTGCTACCCTTAATTCCGTTTGGCTTTTTGCCGGATAAAGCCGGTTGGGGCTTGCTCACATTTAGCTTAATTGGGGTCTTGTTGTTGAGTGTGCCGCGTACTGAAAAACGCTGGCTTTTCTGGTTACAAGCACTTTTGCTGATTACTGCTTTCCCAACCTTGCGAATCATCGCCGATGCCCAACTTGATGTACTGGTGATTGGTGGATTACTGCTTGTTTACTATGCTTATCACAAAGAATCGCCGTTGCTGTTGGCAATCGCTGTTTTGCTGGCGACGGCTAAACCACAATCTGTCCATATTACGATGCTTGTGCTTGGCGTGTATTTATTGCAAACATGGCATGTTCGCAAGTGGTTTACTTTTGGCGCGATAACCATTGCTGTTGTCGGACTCATGATGCTCTGGAAAGGGCGCGAGTGGCTCGTTGCGGTTAGCAATTTTCAATTTACGAACACCTTAATTGATATTAGCTTAAGTGGTGCGCTTAATCGTCTCGGTGCGCCGAATATTGTGTTGGTTATCTTGTCGATTGGGATATTACTGACTTGTTTTTGGCTTGTATGGCGTGGTAATCGTGAAATGTCGCGTGAGAAATTGGCACTGCTTACCACGACTTCGATGTTATTGGCTGCTTATCAGGGCGGCAATGGCATCCTTGTTCCGTTTGCCATTGGAATCATGCCCTTATTTAGCAAGCGTCCATATTTCGCGGTACTCATCATTATGCTGATTGATATTGGCTACTTTATCAACCGCCCAGCTTATATCAACATATTTTCATACTACTTTACGCTTGTTTTAATAGTGATGTGGCTTGTTTTGGTTTGGCATGTGTATCGTGAAGAAATCCATGTGCGGCAAAGACAGAAAAACGATATGATTTAGGTTCGCTAATTTAACTCGAATAAGGTAGTATTGGCACGAGGCGATGTCATAAAATAAGGGTGTTGCCTGCTTTTTATGTGCAGTGTCAAAATGGATTGTGAAATTCTTGACAATCAGACTAGGGCTTTTTATACTTGAGACGTTTATTGGATATAACTTCACTAAAAACCGTATCTCGATAATAAGTTGGATGCCATTGAAGCAAAGTACCAAAATCTGCACTGAAATCTGGTAAAGTTAAAGACAGAGATATGAGCGAAAATGCGCTTTATTGGGATGCGTCCTACGAAATTGTGATGGTACTTATCGAAACTTATCCCAAGATTGAAATTGAAGATGTTGGTACACAACAGTTGTATCAGATGATTATTGAATTGCCGAATTTCGCGGACGACCCCGCAGTCGTGAATGATGGCATTCTAAACGATATTTTGCGGGAGTGGTACGAGGAGTATACGAACTGATGGAACTGAATTTGCAAGAATTGAGCACAACGCAATATCCGGTTCCGGCTGATATGGCTAATAACGTTGCCATTACCAGTTTGAGCAAATTATATAACTGGGGTCGGCGGAACTCGATGTGGCCTATGTTGTTTGGGCTGGCGTGTTGTGCGATTGAAATGATTGCTACAGCATCGTCGCGTTTTGATTTTTCACGTTTTGGTATGGAAGTGATGCGTGCAACACCTCGTCAATCCGATTTAATGATTGTATCGGGGACAGTGACAAAAAAGATGATTGTGCCGATTGTGCGCCTATATAACCAAATGCCAGAGCCAAAATATGTGCTGGCAATGGGCGCATGTGCTAGTGGGGGTGGACCCTTCAAAGAAGGGTATAATGTTGTGTCGGGGATTGATAAATACCTCCCGACGGATGTTTATGTCCCCGGATGTCCTCCAACGCCGCAAGCATTATTGTTTGGCATGATTGCCTTACAAAAGAAAATTGATGGTGAGAGTCTATCATTGATGGACGATGTGCCATGGTATGGAGTTGGTCCATCTGAACCAACACCTGTACCGATTTTAGGACCAGACATTATCGACCCACGCCAAATGGATATGATTCGCCGCAGGGCTGAGTCGGGCGCACGTCAGGCAGATACGGCAGTGATGGATGTCAGCCGAGAGCTTCCGGCATGGCGTTCACCTGCACTTGCGACGGGTGCTGTTGCCGAAGGCGGTTCAGGGACTGCTACAGCAAGTGCAGAGGCAACAGGCGAGTTGACTGCCATCCCCGGCGGTAAAGCCCCATGGGAAGAGAGTGAAGAAATCTATGAACAGCGTCGTATTAACGCTTTGCGACGTAAAGCCATTCGTGCCTCACGTCGTACACAGGAAGGTTAAAAACTATGGTTGATATGACTGCGCCAGATCTTGATTTGAAGACTGGCAGCATTGATGATGCAATCGCTAATCTGAAAGAAAAATTCCCAGATGCTGTCAGTGATGATACCCGTGCTGGTTATGGCGGTGTCATTGTTGATAAGGGACAATTGCGTGAAGTTGCACAGTATCTTAAGCAAAATCTTGGCTTTGATTATCTGTCCAGTGCGACGGCTGTCGATTATCTAGGCGAAGGTCAACATACCACTGATGACCACCTAGAAATGGTATATCACGCTTATCGGACTTCTGGTGGCAGTGCTTTAGTTTTCAAGGCACAAACAGACCGTGACGATGCAGTCGTTCCATCGCTTGTGCCAGTTTGGAAGGGTGCTGATTTCCAAGAATCAGAAGTTTATGATTTATTTGGTATAAAATTTACTGACCACCCCAATTTGCGCCGTATCTTACTTTGGGATGGTTTTCATGGTCATCCAATGCGGAAAGACTGGAAAGAGCCGTACTACGAAGAAGAAGCGAAACCATTTGGTAGCCGTTGGCCCGGTGGTCAAGTGCATCGTGCCGAAGAAAAAACGATTTTTGGTAAGAATGTACAATACCCCGCCGACATTGATTTGAGTCGCTTGACTGATATATCGGAATCAAAGCTCTATGAAGGCTTCGGGATGGGTGTTGATGTCCAGAAAGTCACACATGATGGTGTCGAAACTGACCAACTCATTGTGAATATGGGACCACATCATCCGAGTACCCATGGCGTATTCCGCATGATTATGCGCCTTGATGGTGAGTCTGTGCGTGATTTAGAACCGATTATGGGTTATTTGCACCGTAATCATGAGAAAATTGGGGAGCGCAATACATGGTTGCACAATATCCCCTTCACAGACCGTCTCGACTATATTTCGAGCATGGGGAATAATCATGGTTATGTCTTAGCGGTTGAACAATTGCTGGCTCATAACAAACGGTGGAAGCCACCGACATATCGTGCCGAAGTTTTGCGCGTGCTGATGGTGGAAATGTCGCGCATTATTAATCATTTATGGGCGATTGGTTTCTGGCTCAATGATATTGGTGCTTTCTTTACGCCAGTGTTGTACTTCATTGAAGAACGCGAACGCATGATGGATTTCTTCGAGGCGGTTGCTGGTTCGCGCATGATGTGTAATTATATGCGCTTTGGCGGTGTTTTTGCTGATTTGCCGGAACGTCTCCGTAGTACCGCAAATTTAATGAATGACCGTGTGCGCGATTACAACACCATGCAATTCTTGACAGAGATGATTAATGAGCGTATTCCGCGCACCATTGACGACTTAGAAGAATTGCTAACTGAGAATGAAATTGTCAAAGTACGCTCAATTGGTGTGGGTATCCTCAGCAAAGAAGATGCAATTAATTATAGTACAGCCGGTCCTTTGTTACGTGGTAGTGGTGTCGCTTATGATATTCGCCGTGCCGACCCGTACAGCATTTACCCAGAGCTAGATTTTGATGTTGCAGTCCGTAATGAAGGCGATATGTATGCCCGTTACTCGGTGCGTGTCCAAGAAATGCGCGAGAGTATACGTATTCTGAAACAGATTTTGCCACGCCTTGAATATACAGCCAATGAATCAGCAACTGCGAACAATGGCTCGCATGGCGATAAAGCACCATTAGGTGAGGCATATGGACGTGTTGAAAATGGTAAGGGTGAACTCGGTTATTACGTTGTTTCGGCAGGTAATAAACGCGCAACTTCCAATCCATGGCGTTATCATGTTCGCGCCCCAAGTTTCATCAATCTGACACCTCTCGGTGCGATGAGCGAGGGCATGAAGGTTGCCGATGTCGTCGGTATTCTCGGCAGTATTGATATCGTTCTCGGTGAAACAGACCGCTAAGATAATCACATAATGGGGAGAGATGATAATTCGCCCTGTTAACATGAGGAAATTTTTATGAACGGACAAGGTTTACTGAAAGGCATGTTACTCACATTACGTCATTTTGTTGAGTCTTATGCTGATGATATTAAGTATGGCTTCAAGAAATTTTCACCCGATGTTGATAACTTTGAAACACGGCAAGGGACACAAACACGCGGCGTTTTTACCGTGCAATATCCTGATGAAAAACTCGCTATGCCAGAGCGTTTTCGCTTCGTACCCTTCCTTGTTGTAGAAGATTGGGATGATGAACTGAATCCCGGTAAAGATTGGTGTACGAGTTGTGGTATTTGTGCCAAAGTCTGTCCACCACAATGTATCTGGATTGTTCGTGGTGATGACCCCGTAACAGGTCGCCCTATTCCTGAACCAGAGGCTTTCTTCATTGATATTGATATTTGTATGAATTGTGGTTTTTGTGCGGAATACTGCCCGTTTGATGCCATTAAGATGGATCATGATTACGAATTGGCAAGTTATGACCGTACCACTAATCATGTTTTCGATAAAGAGAAGTTGTCCAAAGAACAACGCTACTGGAAGAATCTTGCACCAACCCGTGCCGCAGAAGAAGCCGATGTACGTGGTGGTTGGGAACATAAGAACTTCAAAAAGAGTTGGAATACGACTAAAGAGCAAGCTCAATCAGCACAGGCTGAAAAAGATACGAAACGTGATGAAGTTCGCGCACGTAAGGCCGCCGCCGCCGATGAAAAACCAGCAGCATCGGTGTCTGATGGTCCGATTATCGTGGGACAACCCGGTAAAGCACCCTGGGAAGAAAGCGAAGAAATCCGCGAAAAACGTCGCTTAGGTGCCTTACAACGCAAAGCTATTCGTGCAGCAAAACGCGGTGATGGCTAACGCTTATCCATAAAAGTGATGAATCTAACCCGATGAGGTATGTACTTTGTCGGGTTTTTTGTTGCACATGTCAGAACGACTATCCATAATTTTGAAGATAACCGTTATAATTATTCTTGTATGTTTGCGAACTCCAATAGCTTATTGGGAGAATTTGATGAGTGACCAAAAAGAACTCGTGATGCAGGCTCTGAGTACGGTGATTGAACCAGAGTTGCATCGAGATATTGTAACCTTAAAAATGGTACGGGATTTAACTGTCGATGGGAATATGGCTCAGTTTACAATTGTCCTAACGACCCCCGCATGTCCGTTGAAAGATGTATTTGTTCGGCTATGCAATGATGCAGTAGTGGGCAAGGTAGCAGGTATTGATAAACTCGATATTCGTTGGGATGCACAAGTGCCAACAGACCGTCGGATTATGGGACAATTCAGTGCGCCGATGAAAAGTATCATCGCCGTAGGAAGCGGTAAGGGCGGTGTCGGAAAAAGCACTGTTTCCACAAATCTTGCTGTAGCATTAGCAGAAGCTGGCGCGAAAGTTGGCTTAATTGATGCGGATATCCTCAACCCGAACATCCCACAAATGATGGGATTATCAGTAGGGCATCCAAAAGTAATCAACGACAAAATGCAGCCGATTGAAATCTTCGGTGTACAGGTCATGAGTACAGGTTTCCTGACTTCGCCCGATAAGCCGATGATTATGCGGGGCCCAATGTTACATAGCGCCATTCGTCAATTTTTCACGGATGTCAATTGGGGCAACCTCGATTATATGATTGTCGATTTGCCACCCGGTACAGGGGATGCGCCGCTATCGCTTGCACAACAATTCCCACTTGCTGGTGGAATCATTGTGACACAGCCCCAAAGTGTAGCGATTTCTGACGCGATTCGGGCTTCTGCCATGTTTGACCAGTTGAATGTGCCGATTATCGGAATTGTTGAGAATATGACAGGTGATTTCTTTGGTACAGGGGGCGGCGAACAACTCGCGGAACAGAGAGGCATTCCCTTTTTAGGACGTGTGCCGCTATCTGCCAATGTGCGCGAAGGCGGTGATTTTGGTCGTCCGGTAGTATCGCATGACCCGGATAGTGATGCTGGCAATGCCTTTGCTGATATTGCGAAACAAGCTGCTGCACGTATTAGTGTTCTGATGTTGCAAAGTGCAGATGTTATTCCGATAAACGTCATTAAATAGTTGGCAATCAATGGGCGTAGCAAATTTGCCGCGCCCACATTGTTAATCATCTAAACCGAAAACTTTGATTCCCTCATCATCGGCATTGCCGACCTTATTATAACGCCCAATCAGTACCCAGAAGAGGTAACTGATAATTAGGGCTATCAGCAAGCCAATCATATTCTCTTGCACACGATTCATGCGGAGAAATAGTAAAATCACCATAAAAAGGATGAAGCCACGAAACCCCTTCTGGTGGCGAGCGACAATTCGTTGTGATACTATCAGCAACAGCGAAAAAACGAATGCAACCAGTGAAATGTAACCAGCTTCCATTGAAAAGCTCCCTCAAAATGATACTTGTTTAACAAACTATCTGTGATAATGCTCAAACGCCTGTCTCACATTGCCATTTTGTGTGAGGCGCGGTGAAACCCCGAAAGGGGCTTTTGTACCTATAGACTACATTATAATATGGGTTATGCCTTAGAAATACCCGTTTTATTGACAGCCTTCAAAATGAATCATTGATAATGCTCTATGATAGGCTGGCGAATAACTTGTATAGGTTTTAGCGCGAAATACAGAATATGGTATAATTCGCCCATGTCTCAAATGTAGGAGTATAAAAAAACGATGATTAAAATCAATGTCTCTAATCGAGACCCCGTGACGCTGGTTGAGGTAAGTGGTCGTGTTGATAGTATGAGCGCGAACCAATTCGGCGATAAGCTAACAGAGCAAATTGATGATGGCAAGATTTTGCTTGTACTTGACTTAAGCGGTGTCGAATATATGAGTAGCGCCGGCTTGCGTGAAATTGTGACTTCTTTGAAGAAGGCGAAAAAAGCACAGGGCAAAGGTGATTTGCGATTAGCGCAACCATCGCAACGTGTTCGTGAAGTATTAGAAATGTCGGGTTTAGATACTATTTTCCGTATTTATTCTACACAAGATGACGCTATCAATAGTTATTTAGCTTAGTCGAGGAATTGGAAGGCAGGGCATCATGGTGAAGCAAGTACGCAAATTGCGCCTTCCCGGTGAGTTGTCACAGGTGAGGGCTGCTTGTGAATTTATTGTGGATGTTGCAAGCGACGCTGGCTTGGGGGATGATGGCGTATTCCAATGCCAGTTGTCTGTGGAAGAAATTTTCACAAATATCGTTGAACATGGTTATGGACACGATGGGGCTGAGAAGTCTATTGAACTGGTCTGCGAAATATCCGATGATTTATTGCTCATCTCACTCATTGATGAAGCCCCTCCATTTAATCCCTTATCATTAGAAGACCCTGACCCCAATACCCCACTATGGGAACGGGATACGGGCGGCTGGGGTGTGTATTTCGTCCGCAAATATATGGATGACATTCGTTATAAGCTCGAAAACGAGAAGAATCGCTTGATTCTGGAAAAAAAACTGGGCTAGGTCAAAGAGACTGACCAGTTTTTTTACTGCTCACCGGGTAACGGTTGCGGTGTGGTTGGCGAGCCATCGCGCCACCCATTGATGTTATCTAAATCAACAGCTCCATAGGGCGGCAAGTAATTATAACTGGTGATAGTGCCGGAACTATCTTGTGAGAAACATTCTTGCGCTGCGGGGGGCAAATCACTGCGTTCGGTAGATAATGGATTTTCAGGATTGAAGTAATTCCATGTTGCCCGTGAAATCTCTTCTATCAAATGCCAACGGTTAAACCCTGTGCCATCGGTTTCTTCCCACAAATATACTGAAATAACATAATCGCGTCCATTTGGCGGAAAGACAATTCCTGCATCGCCGACTGTCGCGCCCTGTGCGCCCGCCAATTGCCCCGGTATCCAACCGTTTTTATGGCTGATTCGTATACCAGTTGGTAACCCAGCTTGCAGAAGACGCTGTAAGTCGTTGGCACTTGTGAGTTCTAACATTTGGCGACACTCATTTGGCGTAAACTCTTCGTTTGGGTAAACAGACATCAAGCCAGAACCATAATTCGCGCAGTCGTAAATTAAACTAAATAACGTTCCCATGTCTTCTGCTGTTGTTTGATTATAGGTATCGGCAAAGGTGTTAAAATTAGGATTTGGATTCGTTTCTGGTGCGGCGATTGAACCGAGTTCTTGACCTACCACACCCTCGACAAAGGGAGCAGTTAAGAAAGTATTTTCGGCACCAATATACTGAACTGTGTTTGTCACACTGGCAATCCCAGAAAAAATATTGCCGTTCCCTAAAAATAGCTCCAAAATGCGGTTTGATGATGAGTTGGCGCTACATAAGAGCGAATTTGCCATGATGAATGCTTCGTCTTGGTTCGGTTCACGATTTAGGGTACGGTATAGGTCTATCATAATGGGTACTTTGTTAGTGCTGGCAGCAGAAAAGGCAACATCCCCTTGAATATTTATTTCTTCACCTGTTGTCAGGTCAAGAATGAAGATACCAACAACACTGCTTTGCCCATCATAGATAAAGCCCTCTGCATCAAGAAAAGCGAGAATCATCTCTTCCAGTACATCAAGACTTGTCGTTGCTGTTGCGCCTCCAATAATTGGCAAATCAACCGCACGATTATCAGGTCGATTTAAGGCATTGGCGACTTCATCCATTGCGGCATCAATATCTAAAATAAAACCCGTTGCGCCAGATTCAACGGTCAGTGTTGTCAGATTGTAATCGGCTGTCCCTGATGAACGGTCATAGATACGGGCAATTTCTTGCAATTGTTCTCTTAGCGCATTACGCTGATAATCAGACAGAATAGGCACTTCATCCACGACACTCTCTTCGCGCCCCAGTAGATAGAAGAGAAAGCGCCCCCAGAAACCGCTACCAGCCTCTCCTTCGGCACGCGCTGAGGCTAACATGACGGGTGTATTTAATACAAAGCCAATGGCATCTGGATTTAGATTAATCGGTGAATCTTGATAATATAGTGTGATAGGTGTGGAATAAGCCTCTTCAATACGGGACTGGGCTTCGATTTCTGTCATATTGCCGACAGCGAGTCCAGCAACCGTGATACCTGCTGGGAGACGGTCTTCACGTTGGGTAAAGCCAACCAGTTCAAAAATGAACCAAATGATAGCGCCGAGTATCATAATTACGGAGAAAAATAGAAGAATGGATGGCTGATTGCGGCGAGGGCGAGTTAAGCGCGACATTCTAGTTTACTCTTTCTCTAAATCTGTGAAGGCTTTTTCAACAGCTTGAGCATGAAAGGTGTGGAGGTGGGGTAGGTCATCACGTTTGCACCAGCGATAACCCAGCAATTCATAACTGATTTTGCCAATTTCGCCATTTGCTAAACATAGATAAGCCATATCCAAATGATTGAATTGTGTACGCTTTACCAATAATAACTGTTTGATTTTAACGGGCAAACTGAGTTCTTCGCGGATTTCCCGACTCACTGCATCGGCAGGGTCTTCGTTGAAGTTAATCCAGCCACCGGGCAAGCCCCATGGCAGTCGTGGATGAAAAACATGCTCGACAATCAGTATTTCATGATTGTCGTTCAACACGATACCGACAACCCCGATGCTATACTTCGGCTGGAAAAATCGGTACGTATAATAGGGTATAAGCATCAATTTTGGGATGCGACGAATGAGCGTTGCGAGATGCCGACGTAGTGTCATAAGATGCCCTACAAGTAAACAAAGCATCAGTTTAGTGATGAGGCGCGAGGTCGTCAACCCACGACTAGATAGCGTAGAACACAAACACAACCACGCTTTAACGGATAATCAACAGGATATTACAATACAATTCGCTTGGTTATGATATACTAATCTTGTGCAAGATTGGGTCACAATGGAATGATGTAGGCGGTGCGAAGTTGAGTGCGTTTTCTATCCTAAACAATATTTTTGTTGATTTTCCCGGCGATTTCATCTATTTTCTGCTTGTCATCATCCTAAGTATTGCAAGTTTATTGATGGCGATGAACTTAAGCGATACAGATGAAAATCATAGTCGTGAGCGATATACCTTAGCGATGGCAGGGGTTGCCTTTGCATGGGGGCTGATGTTAGCAGGCGTTTTTTACTCGCGTGTGACACAGCAAGGCTTAGATGCTATTTTGCCGCCACTTGAACGGGCAGTTAGCACGTCGAGTATCTTATTGATCGGTTGGGCATTGCTCACGGCTGACCATCAACGCTGGCATCGTTCATCTAATTTTGTTCTTTTAACATTACTTGCTCTTGTCACTGCTGGATACACGATGACAGGTGTGGCTTGGGTTGGGCAAGCGGATACATCTTCTGGGTTTAATACGACAATTTATGGTATGGCATGGGTTTTTATACCCCTCGTCATGACCTTCTTAGGTCTCATTTTAGCGATACTCCTCTACCGCAATGTACTTGATGCACCATTGAAAATTGTGTTTTTCTTGCTCATCGGTGTGGGTGCTGGCATTACCCTCTATCAAACCATTTATCAGCCCGTGCAAGCCGGACTTGTTGAGCAAAATGCTTCGGGCATCATGCGCTTATCTTTTGCATTGGCTTTGTTTATTGTGCCTGTGCTGATGTATCGACTCGTCGTTTTGAAATATGAGACAGCTATTCAACAACGACCTGTGCCGACTACACCATCTTCACGCCAAGCATCTGTAAAAGCAGCATCCGCGCCCACAGTACAACATCTCTCACCAATGGAAGTCCAATCGGTTCAGTTATTGAAAGCATTGGGACTGATTCTGGAATCAACATCGCCCAATGAGATTCCAGCACAAGTTGTCCGAACAACCCTTAATTCGCTTCATGGGGATGTTGGGGCATTATTGCGTTTGCAAGATGCGAATTATGCGGATATCACAGAAGCCTATGACCAAGTGATGCAAAATACACCTGCTGGGCTATCTTTGAATCTTGATGACCAACCCACACTTGTCAATGCTATCGAGCGACAATTGCAACGGGCGCTCTATCCTGACCGTAACAAAGACGAACTAGAAGATTTATACACCCGTATGGATATCGAGCAAATGGGTCCCGTTTACTTTCAACCTTTAGTACACAGGCGCGAGGTGGTGGCAGTCTTGATGATTGCTTTGCCCTACACCAATCGTGAATTACGGACTGACGAAATTGAATTATTAAAAGGATTGGGAATCGTCTCAAGTAATTTGCTGGCGATTAGTTATGAGGCTCAAGAGACCGCCTTACTCGCAGAAGACCGTGTTATTCAGGCGATGGTTGAAGGAGTGTCGCCAAGTGAAATGCAAGAGAGTTCGGTTTTGGCAGCACGTCAGGAAATGCAGCAAAACCTGAAATCTGCGCGTGACCAAATTACACAACTCAGTGGGCAAGTTGCAGAAATGAAAATGCAATTAGACCATGAGCGTTCGCGTGTCATGTCTCTATTGGGCGATACAGAACAAGACATGAGTATTTCTCAGCGTATTGTGGTAATTACGGATGAACAGACACAATTGCGTGATGAGCGAGACCGCCTCGCAGCGCGTTTGCAAGAAGCTGAGGCTGCATTGAGTGGTGCGATTGCCACAGATAATGAGTCGGTTATCCATAATATGGTTGAGGCACTCAATAATGAAAAAGAGAAACTGGAAGCCGAAAAACAACACTTAGAACGGCAATTAGCAGAATTTCGCGCCCAAGATGATGAGTCTGTTCCGGGCGATATGCAACGTCTACTCAACAAAATGATAGAAGAAAAAAGACGGCTGGAAGAAGACCGCTATCAGTTGGTCGATAAATTAGAGTCAATCCACGAACAATTGAAATCACTCGGTATTGAAGAGGGTACGACGGCTGGCTTGTCGCAATTGATAGGGGCATTATATGAAGAGCGAGCGACACTCCGCGACCAAAATCAATTGTTGCAAAGTGAGCGCGATATGTTGTTACACGAACGCGAAAAATTTGCAGCTAACATGGTTGATAGCAAAAATCAGAACGAACAAGTCCAAGCCTTACAAAATGAACTTGAAAATTTAGCGACTGACCGTGAGTCTGCTATCAAACAACGGAATAAATTGCGGCTAGAGCGCGATGAATTAGAGCAAAAACTCAATGCTGTCAAACAACATCGCGCACGCTTGCTGGCAGAAGTGAGTGGTTACGAAATTGAGTTAATGGAAGCGCGTGAAGAACAGATGGCATTACGCGCAGAAATCCAAGAATTGGCGGATGGGCGTAGTGAATTGGTTCTTATACGAGATAATCTAACCGCCCGTAGCCGTGAACTGAAGACAGAGCGTGACCAACTATTAGCGCAAAACGAAGGCGACACACGCCGATTACAGCAAGTGAATGAAGAGGGCATTGGTTCAATGCGCCGAATGGTAGAAGATTTATCACAAGAACGTGACCGTTTAACGCAAGAACTCAATGAAATGAAAACGCGCCTCGCAGAAGCAGACACGAAATTGGAAAAGGTTCAAGTCGATGCGGCAGTGATTAATGGTAGTTTGTCTCACTATCAACCACAACAACCTGAATTGTTGGTTGGGCTTGTCCAAGAGTTACGAACCCCGATGACATCTATTTCCGGCTATGTTGACTTACTCTTAGGTGAGACAGTGGGTATCTTGGGTGAGATGCAGCGTGATTTCTTGCGGCGAGTACGGGCAAATATCAATCGACTGGGTACGATGATTGATAGCCTTATTAATGTGACAGAATTAGACACCGGTAATTATCAGCTTGAACCGCGCCCCATTAATGTTGTGGGTTTGGTTGAAGATGCGATTACTAATGCGGCAATCCAATTTCGACAAAAAGGTTTGGTCGTCAGCCTTGACTTAGAAGATGATATGCCAGATTTGGCAGGTGACAAGGATGCGATGAACCAAATCATCGGGCAACTCTTAACCAATGCTTATCTCGTCTCACCACCAGATAGTGAAATTTTAGTGACCGTTGGGCGGCGTTCAGTCCGATTATCACAAGATGAAGATGCACGTCCCTGTTTGTATGTCGCCATTGAAGATAAGGGTGGCGGCATTGACCCTGAAGATGTGCCGCGTGTGTTTGCACGGAAATACAAGGCTAATAATCCACTTGTCAGAGGGTTAGGAGATACAGGCGTTGGCTTGTCGATTGCAAAGGCGCTAGTTGAGGCACATCGCGGGCGCTTGTGGGTTGAAACCAAGGTCGGTGTTGGTAGTACACTCGCCTTTGCTATCCCACTTGATATAGTCATTGAAATTGAAGAATAAGCCCCTTTCGGAGTTTCATCGTGCTTCACACAACATGGCAAGGTGAGACAAGTGTTAGCGTGTTATCACAGATAGTTTGTTAAACAAGGAATACTTATGCGTCGGGATTTTGGTAATGAAGTAGTTATCGCGTTTCTCATTGTCGCTGTGATAATGGTTGCACTTGCTTCGGCTGTGTTATTATCGGATACTGAAGATGAGGCTGATGCAACCGCGACACAGGTGGCATTAGATAATGCGACAGATACGCCGACAGTAACCGAGACTTCTGTACCGACAGATACGCCAACAGCAACGGACATTCCACCGACAGAGACGGCAACAGCAACGGATATCCCAGCAAGCGAAACTTCTGTGCCGACAGATACCCCGACAGCAACGGATATCCCAGCAAGCGAAACTTCTGTGCCGACAGATACCCCGACAGCAACGGATATCCTAGCAAGCGAAACTTCTGTGCCGACAGATACCCCGACAGCAACGGATATCCTAGCAAGCGAAACTTCTGTGACGACAGATACCCCGACAGCAACGGACATCCCACCGAGCGAGACTTCTGTGCGGACAGATACCCCGACAGCAACGGATATCCCACCGAGCGAGACTTCTGTGCCGACAGATACACCAGCAGCAACGAATATTCCACCGAGTGAGACTTCTGTGCCGACGGATACGTCAACAGCAACGGATATTCCACCGACAGAGACTTTTGTGCCGACAAATACACCATTTGCGACGGAAACCGATACATTGCTTCCAACGCCAACGACATTGGCAACTGCTACACCGACGCAACCGATTACTGAGTCGTCTATGGTCTTTATGGGGATTATTCCAACGCCACCTGCAACACCAACGGTTGCCCAACGCGATGATGCAACCCGTACTCCCTCGACTTGTCGTTTGCCGCAAGGTTGGAGAGAGTACCGTGTTGAATCTGGAAATACACTATTTGCGATTGCGTTAGCGACGGGTTCAACAGTGGATGAGCTACGGTATATCAATTGTATTGAAGATATTGATAATATCACAACAGATGATGTGATATTTGTACCGCGTCTGCCTGTCCGTCCGGTATCGACTATCGAATCGGCATCAGCGCGACAAGGGTTAAATCGTATCGGCTGCACTGACTCGCGGATACAGATTACAAGTCCGATAAGTGTTCAACGTTTGTCTGGTACATTTACTGTCTATGGCACGGCAGACCGCGATGATTTCTTGTACTACAAAATTGAAATCCGACCAGATTGGGCAACTATCTATAATTTTTACCTAGATTCTTCCCTACCAGTCAATAATGGCGTATTGGGAACAATCAATGCTGAACTTTTTGATAATGGATTGCATTGGATATTATTGACAGTCGTGAATCAACGAGCCGAGATTCCGGCAGGAGCAACTTGCGAAATCCCTGTGATATTCGGTTAACTATCGCCTAAACCGCTTCTATCTATTAAACTATCGCCTGTTTTCACAGGTTTATTTTGAGATGGAGTCGGTATGTCTACCGAATTACAACAACGCAAGAGAATCTCCCTGCGTGGGATATTGAGCTTTTTCACTTTTCGCATCATTCCAACATTATTGCTAATGGCTATTCTATGGACACTGTTTCAGATTATCGGTGTGCTTTGGAGTAGTTATATCGAACAATCGCAAATTGCATCCCGACAAGGCGATTATGCCGCAACTGCATCAGCAATTGCAGCACAATCTGATGATAATGAGCAGGGTAGTAACGGACAAATTCGCTTAATGCAATTTGCGACGAATACGCCACAAGATGCTGTTGAAGAAGCAACTGTGTCTAACGGCGGTGGCGGGTTCCCGACCAATACACCAATAGCCACTGAACCCCCTTCTATCACAGCAACGCCTATTCTGCCAACGGATATTGCAGAGCGCCAACAGACTCCTATCGTATTACCGACTTTCTTCCCACCCGCTAATTCATCGGAACAAACGATTGCCGGAACAGCCGTCCCAACTCGTGTGCCTGTGATTCCGCGTGATTATGAACTCATCAACATTTTGCTGCTCGGCGATGATGGTGAAATCACGAATGATAATACGCTCCGCACTGATACGATGATTATTGTTTCCATCAATACAGAAACAGAATCAGTCGCCATGATGAGTCTACCGCGTGATTTGTTTATCTACACCCCGACACCGACTATGACACGCTTAAATACAGTTTTTGGCATTGGCGAGAGTTTTGGGTGGTCAGGGGGTGGTTTCGGACTCATGCGCGAAACGATTTTCTACAACTTCGGGATTCAATTGCATTATTATGCAAAAGTCAATCTCAGTGGGATGCGCGAGATTATTGACACGCTTGGAGGCGTTGATATTGCTGTGGATTGTAATTATCAAGACTATGCCTTAATTGGTGCTGATGTGCCTAGTCAAGCAGTATTAGCGGATGAAGAGGCTTTGCTCTATACACTGCCTGTCGGTTATTACCATTTTACAGGTGGTGAGGCATTGTGGTTCGCACGGACGCGCAATCTCACCACAGATTTTGATAGAGGTCGTCGGCAGCAACAATTACTGCGTGCCATATATCGTGCTGGACGAGATAACGGACAATTGGCGAATCTACTGAATTTGTGGGGGCAATTAACCTCAGTAGTAGAAACAGATATTCCACTTGATGTTGCGGCTGGTTTATTGCCGATTGCACTTAACCTTGATGCAGGACGAATTGAAAACTTTACCCTGATTCGTACTTATCATACGCTACCATGGCAACCACCTAGCGGACCCTTTGCAGGACAATTCGTGCAACTACCAATCTATGAACCTGTTCGACAATTGTTTGAAGATTTTTATCAGCCACCGACATCAAGTCAGCTACAAGCCTCAGCACCAACGGTAGCGGTCTATAATGGCACAAGCAACGAGAATTGGGATATTGTGGCATCTGAGCGTTTGCGAGCTTCAGGATTAAATGCTTATGCTGCCGGAGTTGCTGACCAGACGAATAGGGCTGATACACAGATTATTGACTATGCCGGATTAGATAGGGGGAGTCCGTTGCCGCTAATTCTGGAAGAACTCAATATTAGTAATGCGAATGTGACTGTTCAACCTGACCCACAGCGCACAGTCGATTATGAAGTGATTGTCGGCTCAAACTATGATTCTTGTGCAGGAAATGTTTTAGAAGCCGAAGGATAATAGTTATCATTTGTTGCTTAAGGGCAAGGTATTTCTCGTTACCTTGCTCATGCGGTCTATCTTGCTTGTGATGATGACCGCAATCGGGGTGTCGGCGTGTTACTACGCTCAAGAATTTGTCGTGCTTGCAAAATAGCAATAATCGATTCTGTTTCCTGTAACGAAAACCCTAGAATATCCATCAATGGACCACGCCCTAGCCATCCAAGATAAGATGCAAGGGCATGAGCGCGACGAATCATATCCATCTGAATACTAATCTCTTCTGATATCCCTGTCGCTTGGGTTGCGATAGCTGTTGTCTCTTCTAACGCTATTTGGGTGTCGGTAATCTCTGCCTCATGGGTCATGTTTAATGCTACCGTCGTATCGTTATTGATAGGACTCAAAACCTCTACAATCACCTGTCGGATATGCTCGATTTGCTCCTCAGCGATTAACGCCTCACTGTCATGCGAGAAAATCATATCGGGATATGGTGTAATCCAATTCGCAAAATCTTGTTGACTCCGTAGTAGCGGCACAACGGTTTGCTCCTGATTGCCTATACTATAAGCATACAGAGTAAAGAGCGTCTAGCGGGTTCTAATGTGGTCGGGAATTGGTTAGGAAATTTTATATCATGAAGTAAAGAAGCCGAAACTTATCACAGCTTCGGCTAAAAAAATAACTTTTTTGGGAATCAGCACAGCAGTTATCGCTTGCAATGAAAATATGGGCAAGACTAATCTACTGTTGTCGGGTCAAGTGCATCACGCAAACCATCACCAATAATGTAGAGACAAAGCACAGTTATGGAAATCAACAAACCGGGTGCGATGACCAGATGCGGTGCTTTGCGGAAAAATGCTCGTGATTCGGACAGCATATTACCCCAAGTGGGTGTCGGCGGTTGCACACCAAAACCAAGAAAACTCAGTCCAGATTCAATCAAAATGAGAGCGCCAATATCAATTGCCATCGTAACCACCACAATTGAAATGAGGTTCGGGAAGATGTGCTGAAACATAATCCTCGCATCAGATGCGCCCATTGCGCGTGCTGCGATAATATATTCGCGCTCTCTCAACGATAATGTTTCGCCTCGTACAAGCCGCATAATCCCTGTCCAGCCTAAAAAGCCCAGAATACCAATAAAAACAATCGGACTGGGGCTAAGGATAGACGAGATGATTAATAGTAAGAAGAGTTGGGGGATGGAATTGAGTGTCGTGATAAGCCAAATGAGAATGTCATCGACTATGCCGCCATAATAGCCCGTCAGCATACCTAACGAGATACCAATGGTCATCGAAAGCGTGGATGCAGTGACGGCAATTGCCAGTGAAATCTGCCCACCATACATTAAGCGTGCGAGATGGTCGCGCCCTTTATCATCTGTTCCTAATAAATTCTCACTATCTGGGTCAGCATAGATTTTCGACAGATTTTCTGTCAGGTGGTCAATACCGAGTATGCGAGTTGTAGCGGGTGCAGTTATAACAATTAGCACCAATAACAACAAGATACCAAGCCCACCTAATGTTAAATAATCTTTTTTCAACCGTCGCAACGCACGCTGATTATGGGTCAAACGTCGGAGTTGTTCTTCTTCCCCATCTTGAAGTTGTGCAATATTAGTGGCTGTTGCCATAACGATATTCTCCTCAACTAAAAGCGGATGCGTGGGTCAAACACGGCATACAAAATATCAGAAATGATGTAGCCAACCACTGTGAGTAATGATGCAATGAGGACAGAAGCCATTACCACCGGATAATCACGCGAACTAATCGATTCGACAAATACGCGCCCTAAGCCCGGCCAAGTGAAAATCGCTTCGGTAATTGCTGAACCTCCAATCACCCCGACAATAGCTGGTCCAAGGAAAGTTGCAATGGGAATGAGGGAATTACGGGCGGCATGTCGCCACCAAACAGTGCGATTACGCAAACCCTTTGCATAGGCGGTGCGGATGAAGTCACTACTGACTGTATCCAGCATTGATGTTCGCATAAAGCGTGAGAAGTTAGCAATCCCACCATAAGCAAGTACGAATGTCGGCAGCAGCAGATATTCCATGCGCTGGTATATAGGTACAGAGCCACAACCCGTTCGGCTGTTTGCACTCAAATCACAGCGATTGCCACGCGCCCATGGTTGGTCTAAAAATACACCAACAAATAAAATCAACATCAGACCAAACCAGAAGTTGGGAATCGCGTTGCCAACCACTGCCAGAATACGGGATGTGTTATCAAAGATACCACCATGCCATATTGCAGCCACAATGCCAATTGGAATACCGACTAATAAGGCTACAAGCAGTGATGCTATTCCAAGTTCTAAGGTTGCTGGAACACGTTCGAGAATAATGTCCAGTGCTGGACGACGTTGTCGGAATGATTCGCCAAAGTCACCGCGGATGACACCTTGCGTCGTATGGCGGAACACCAACTCTTCTTCCCCATCTTCATTGATGATAGTGCGATTTTTCCACACTTGCCAATCATTGCCAGCCACCCATGTAACATATTGCATAATCCATGGGTCATTGAGACCATAGCGTTCTTCAATTTGTTGGCGCTGGATATTATTCTCATCATCAATATTACCAAATGTCAGCAAAGCTGCCGGGCCACCGGGCGCTGCTGTCATGATGAGGTAAGAAAGAATCGTAACCCCAAAAATTGTGGGGATACTTTGGATGATACGTCGGAAAATATGCCTAGTCATAGAGCTACACCTATAAAAATACATTTACCTTATGTTTAAATCTGTCGAGGTACAACGTGTACCCCGACAGTCCTACAACAAATTAATTAGTCACTTGTACTCCAAGCGTCAATATTCCATTGAGTATTGTATGGGAGTGGATCCCAGCCTGCGAGATCCGGCTGTGCTGCTATCATGGTGTTGGTAGCAAAAAGCCACACATACGGTAAGTCTTCCCAAAGGGCTATCTGGGTTTGAACGTAAAGTGCATCACGGGCATCAGGGTCACAGCCTGCGAGAGCATCGCCTTCATCAACTAGACGTTCATAGTCCGCATTCTGATATGACGTGAAGTTGAAGCCGGAACCGGGGATATCTGCACCCACACCGAAGAGACCTTTTGCACCAGCGTTGAACGGTAGACCTAAGCGCCAACCAATGATGATAGCATCAAACTCTTGTCCAACAAGTTCATCAACCAACGTACCAAATTCAATTGCTTGGAAATCTACAACGATTCCGATTTCAGCCAGTTGTGCGCGGATTGTTTCGCCAGTGGCTTCGCGGATGTTATTACCAGCGTTTGTTAGCAGTTCAAATTCAAACTCGCTGCCTTCAAATGAAGCATCAACTTCTGTTGCATAGAGGCAACCTTGACATTCGCGGATACCGTCATCATCAATATCAACCCATCCTGCTTCTTCGAGCAAAGATGCTGCAAGTTCAAGGTCGAAGGCATAAGGCTCTACACCAGCATCTGCTAATTCGTCATCGGTGCTAGAAAGACCCGGATGATTGTGGGTTGCGATGAGGTAACCATTGCCTTCAAGGATACCGGTTGCTGGATTGTCGCCATCAGGGCGGCTACCAATAATGGAACGCACGTCAATGGCATGAGCTATCGCTTGACGCACAAGCAAATCACCAAAGATGGGGTGGATACCTTGGTCAACTAGGTTGCCATCTTCGTCGCGTCCCGGTTGTGGGTTACTGGGGTCAGCGAGGTTAAAGCCCATATAAGTGTAGCCATTGCTGGGATATTCAATTGTTTGGAAGCTACCATCTGCACGTAGCGCATTCTGGTTGTCTGCACTAACACCGATAGTAGTGAAATCACCCGCGAGGAAACGCTCATATTCAACGGTTTGGTCTTCAACATTCTGCATAAGCCATTCGCCCGGTGTCACCTGACCGCTAATTGCATCAATATAATCTTGGTTAGCGAGTAAACTAACTTGCACACCAAATTCAATGAAGGGGTCGGTGAATACTCCGAAGGTTGCTAGTCCATTTTCGCCTTCGGGAACGAAGTAAGGGTCAGCATCCATTCCAGCATAATCCATGCCGAATGCAGCCGCGTAAATGTGTTCCGGTACGACAGCAATTGAATTGAGGTCGCTAAGAGCAGCGCAGTTAGGAAGCAGGACTAAGTTGCCATCGTCATCAGTGATGGGATTACCTTCTTCATCGCGGTCAACTGTTCCTAAGACTACCTCAATGGTGAAGTCATCAATTTTGGTAATGGAATGGATAGTCCCATCAGTCACTGTACCATCATCTAATTGATAGAGTTGTGCGGTACGGGGTGAGGTTGTTTGACCGGATTTTATGGCATTATATGCCCAGATATAATCATCAGCAGTAATTTGCTCTCCATCTGACCAGAACATATCCTGACGAATGTGAAGTGTTAGAACTGTTCCTGTTTCATCATATTCCCATGATTCTGCCAGACCGCCGGGTGCGCCCGGAGCCTCTACCAATGTCACATCATCTAAAGCAATGATGTTGGGGTACATCCAACTACTCACAGCATCGGATACTGTATCATTACCGATAATTGGGTTGAATGTCGCTGGGTCATCACCGATATTGGATTCGATGATTGTACCACCTTCGCCGGCTGGCACGTCTTGCGCCCCGACAGGTACAACGATTGCCACAAGCGCAGCAACAATCATACCAAGCAATAAAAGCTTAGAAAATTGCTTCATTATTTAGTTCTCCTTAACGAACAACGTTTAAAAATGTTTTACGCTTTGCCAAGCGCACGCCAAAGTTATACCACAAAAGGGTTAACCTAGCTACGACAACCTTAGCGAAAAAATGTGAAGTTTTTGCGAAGATTTCTAACATCAATACGAAATGAGAGGATTTTTGGGCATTTTAACCAAAGGATTTTTAATGTTGTAACTTATTTGAACCGTCGTGAATCAAAAATCTCCCCAAATAGAGGAGATTTGCTTTGTCAAAACAATAGGATTTGAATCTGCGACCTTTTATGAGACAATGGAAAATGTAAGTAGTAGAGAGGAATAAGTTCTGCCATGCTGTTTAATAATCGAATACGTTCTTCTTGGCAGAATCGTCTTGGTTCTGAGCACGCATTAAGTTTCAACTCTTCACCTTGTTTGGGCTTAGAGCTAGTCGGGGCGACAGGATTTGAACCTGCGACCTCTTGCACCCCATGCAAGCGCGCTACCGGTCTGCGCCACGCCCCGTTTCTAATATGGAGCAAGTATAGCATACAATTCAAGTCAAAATAAAGGGCGGATTTTGTGACTATTGCCAGCTATTCGACTGCACAATATACTGCTACTTACTTGTAGATGGGATTTTTTTATGGCAAAAGAAGAACGGATTCGACTCACGGCGATGGCTGCTTGTGCAGGTTGAGCATCCAAATTAGGGCCCAAGGCTCTGGCGCAAGTTTTGCAGCCACTTAAGGGAATATTCCCACAAAAAGATTACCCTAATCTGCTGATTGGTCTCGATTCACCGGATGATTCAGCCGTTTATAAATTAGATGATAATCGTGCGCTCATTTCGACCACAGACTTTTTCCCTCCTGTTGTCGATGACCCCTACGCATTTGGAGCGATTGCAGCGGCTAATGCTCTAAGTGATGTCTATGCGATG
Organism: Anaerolineae bacterium; assembly: GCA_030950085.1. Classification (GTDB taxonomy): domain Bacteria; phylum Chloroflexota; class Anaerolineae; order Aggregatilineales; family Phototrophicaceae; genus JAUZRW01. Next base: position 11,459 of record JAUZRW010000029.1, on the reverse strand, counting down.
GGGGGTAAGCCCATCATGGCAATTAACCTCGCGGCGTTCCCTGAGAATCTTGATATTGAAACGATGTCTGAGATTTTGCGCGGCGGTGCTGAGAAAGTACGTGAAGCCGGTGCTGTGATTGCTGGTGGACATACCATCACAGATAAAGAGCCGAAGTATGGTCTTTCTGTTACAGGTGAAGTTCATCCTGATAAGATTATTGCTAAGAGTGGGGCAAAAGAAGGCGATGTTCTCATCTTAACAAAAGCACTGGGTTCTGGTGTGATTACGACTGCTCTCAAGCGTGGAGAGGCTGATGCAGAGCATGTTGAGGCGGTCATCGCGGGGATGAGTCACTTGAATCGTATCCCTGCTGAAATGGCACAATCTTATAATGAAAAATATCGTTCCTGTATCCATGCTATGACCGATATAACAGGTTACAGTCTCATGGGGCATGGGCATGAAATGGCATATCTGAGCGATGTCGATTTACAGATTCGCCTAGATGACTTGCGATGGTATTCCGGCGCATTGCAATATGCTGAAGCAGAGATTTTTGCAGGCGGTCTCTGGCGCAATCAGGACTACTTCAAACAATGGGTTCATATCCATGCTAGCTTGCCAGATTGGAAAGAAGATCTGCTTTATGACCCCCAAACCTCTGGTGGCTTGCTGATTGCGATTGCACCTCAGCAAGCAGAGTCATTTTTGGCAGACATCAAGAATGCAGGTGAAGATGCGGTAATCATTGGCACTGTTCAATCTGGAAGTGGACAAATTCATATGATATAGGCTGTCGTTGTCATAATATCAGCGTATCGGCTTTGCGCGATTGCACAACCTGTACTACTATCGCATATAGGTTAGATTCACGTTAAGAGAGGCGACGCATATGAGTAGTACAATTAATGTACCGAAGCCTGCCGATGCAGGAAGTGGTCAGACTGCAATTGTCAACACTAAACGGGCGTATGTGAATGTCCGCAGTGGACCCGGCACGAATTATCGTGATATAGGCGATTTGCGCGATAATAGCCTTGTTGTCTACTATCCCAATAGCAAAACAAGTGATGCGTGGTATTGGATGGAATATCGTGGCTTGTCCGGTTGGATTGCTGGTAGTGTCGCTGAATTTGAGGCGACTGTAGGCGGCACAATCGAACAGGCAAAAACCCCTTATGATGGTAAGGTTGCTGTGTGGCATTGGAAAGGGGATGCGGTTGCTGAAACCTCAATTCAAGAATTGGCGCGTAACCTCAAAAACCGTGCGCCCAATCTTAAGGCAATCTGGGTCAAAACGAGTGACGGTGCAGATTGGCAAGGGCGTTTTGACCGTAGCGATATGGCGGTTAATGGACCAGATGATATTGACCGTTGGGTAAGCGCACTGGCGGCTGAAGGCTTGGAATTCCATGCGTGGTGTGTGCCAAAAGGGGTTGACGTTGATGCTGAAACCTCGATTATTTCTGCGGTATGCCAGCGTCCGGGTGTGAAGTCCATGATTCTTGATATCGAACCGTATACAGGCTTTTGGCAAGGCGGCTCTGCTGGTGTGCGTCCTTTCATGCTGAAGATTCGTCAGCAAGTCGGAGGCGGCTTCCATATTGGCATGAGTATTGACCCGCGCCCATGGCATTATAATAGTGTTTTCCCAGAAGAATGGTTTCCATTTGTAAATAGTATTCATCCGCAGTGTTATTGGTATACCTTCCGTAATACGCCAGAAGAGACCTTGCAACAGGCATACGATACATGGGGAGGCTATGGTCGCCCTGTGATTCCGGCACTACAAGGTGATGCGCCCCTTATTGACCAAGAGTCGGCGCATACATTGGCAACACAACGCCATGCTGCGACGGGTGTGAGTTGGTGGCGTTATGGCGTTATCTCACAATATGGTGCTGTCAATCTACCTATAGAATTGTCCAATCCCGGTAACAATCCAACTGACCCCACAGACAATTTTGCTGATGAAGTGCTAATTGTGCCAAAAGGTGCCGGTTTCCGTAGTGGCACATATACCGGACAGCAAGAGTTTCAAGAATTTGCTGGGACATGGAATTGGTCTGTTCTTTATAAATCTACCAGTGTTAACACTAGCGCGGTTTGGGCTGAGTGGAAGACAACATTACCTGAATCTGGGCGCTATGAAATTTCGACATTTGTTCCGGCGCGTCATGCAACAACCACTAAAGCGCGTTACAAAGTACATGGCATTAAAGGTACAACGACAGAGGTTGTGATTGATATTAACCAGTACGCTAATCGCAATCGTTGGGTGCCGCTCGGCATTTTTGAGCTAGATAAAAATCAAAACAATGCAGGAAAAGTCTTCCTTAATGATGTGACAGGCGAAACAGGTAAGGAAATTGCCTTTGATGCGATTCGCTTTCGCCGTATTGTGACTGTACCATCTACAGGCGGTGGGTCGTCAGGTGGTAGTGGTGGCTCGTCGGGTGGTGGTTCATCCTCTGGTGGTACAGGAACGACATGTCCAAGTGTGGTCAATGGTGTTCCTGTTGCGGATGGTTATGATTCGCCTGTTGGGACAATTGAACAACTAGATGATGCTAAAGTTTGGCCTGATGGCTGGTTGGATGCCAGTCCTTTTGGACGCTTGTACTTTGTAGGCACGCCCAGCGAAGCCTATCATACTGGTGCGGATTTGAATTGGGGGAGTCCCTATGCTGACAAGGGCTTACCGACTTATGCTTGCGCCAATGGTGTTGTCACATTTGCCGGAACGTTACGTGTCTGGGGTTATGTCATCATCATTCGCCATGACCCCCTATATGACCCAAGCGGACAGGTGCTGTATAGTCGTTATGCTCATGTTCAGAATTTGATGGTTCAGGCAGGGGATAGAGTGACACGTGGGCAACAAGTTGCTGAAATCGGGGATGGCTTCGGGCGCTTTGTTCCGCATTTGCACTTTGACTTAAGCCCGACAACCGTACTTGAAATTCGTCCGAGTGATTGGCCAGGTACAAATCAGGCATCTTTGTTGAAAAACTATATCGACCCACTGGCATGGATTCGTCGTAACCGCCCATGAAGCGAGGCTAGACTCAGAATAAATTCTTGGGCGCGGTGAATAATACTGCGCCCAATCGCTTTTTATCTTAGAAGAGTCCCCAATCGCTTGCCGCACCTTCTTCCATCATGCTTGGGTCCCACATCTCCATACCCATTTCAATTGTTGTCGGAACACCGAGAAAATCTTGTGCTGTGCGCCGAGTTTGTTCAAGCAATTGCGGCGCATACGGACAAAATGGTGTGGTCATAATCATGACGACATGGGCGCTATCATCCATAATCTGGACATCACGGACGAGACCGAGTTCCATCACATTCATGCCAATTTCGGGGTCAATCACACTGCGAAGTGCTTCATGCACACCGTCTACTTTGCTTGTTGCATCTGTCATCGTAACTTACCTTCTCAACTATATTGTACATTTATGATTGGAGCGTATCATAGGCTGATTTTAGTGTCAATTTACTGTCATTAATCACATATCTATCCTGCTGATGCCCTGTATTATACAGTTTATGAGATTAATATAAAAGATATTCATCATCATTATTGACAACCTTGACCCTGATTGCTATACTAGCAAAAGTTTGACTGTAGGGTATACCTAAAAGTTAACTTCCGTTAAAATCAGATGAGAGAAAGGCACAGCCTACATGGTAACAACGCTTGAAATTCGTAATCTACACGCACAAGTCGCAGCAAATGGTGAATCAATCCTGCGTGGTGTGAATTTGACAATTAAACAGGGCGAAGTTCATGCTCTGATGGGACCGAATGGTTCTGGCAAAAGCACACTAGCAAATGTGCTGATGGGCAATCCGCAATATGAAATTACGGCTGGCGAAGTCTTGCTAGATGGTGAAGACTTATTAGAAATGGATACTGACGAACGTAGCCGCGCCGGTATTTTCCTTGCTTTTCAATATCCGGTATCTATACCCGGTGTGACACTGGCAAACTTTTTGCGACACGCGATTAATGCTCGTCTTAAAGCAGAAGACCCCGAAAGTAAAGGGATGCCTATCCCGAAATTTGTTCGCATGATGCGCGAAAAAATGAATAGCCTCGGTGTTGACCATTCCTTTGCCGGACGTTACCTCAACGAAGGCTTTAGCGGCGGTGAAAAGAAGCGTGCCGAAGTGTTGCAGATGGCTGTTCTTGAACCAAAAATCGCCATCATGGACGAAACCGACTCTGGTTTGGATATTGATGCCTTGCGGATTGTTGCTGAGGGCATTCAAAAACTGACGGGTCCCGAAATGGGCGCACTTGTCATTACCCACTATCAACGTATGTTGGACTATATTACGCCCGATTTTGTCCATGTGATGATGCACGGTCAGATTGTGGAAAGCGGCGGCGCAGAGTTGGCATTGCAATTGGAAGAAAAGGGCTACGATTGGCTTCGTGAAAAATACGGTCAGCCAGAACAAGCATAAGCCATGGCACACTAATCCCCCAATGACTGGAAGGTGATAACTATGACAGATATAGATTTTGTACCGAGCGAAAAGCAATTAACTGACGAAGAAAGTGCGCTCAAAGACGTTCGTTCCTCTTATGATGAAACCTATGGTTTCCATGATGATGACGTGAAATATGCTTACGTCAGCGAAAAAGGATTGGACGAGGAAAAAGTCCGTCAGATTAGTGCCATGAAAAATGAGCCGGAGTGGATGACTGAAATTCGCGTCAAAGCCTATCATGAATTTCTCGAACGCCCCACGCCACAATGGGGCGGCGATTTGAACCAACTTGACTTTGACAGCATCTACTATTATATGCGGGCGACAGATAAAACTGAACGTGATTGGGATGATGTACCACCGGAAATCAAAGATACCTTTGATAAACTTGGCATCCCTGAAGCGGAACAGAAGTACCTGCAAGGTGTCAGCGCCCAATACGATAGCGAATCTGTGTATCACAATCTTCGGGAAGATTTGGCATCCAAAGGAGTTCTATTCCTTGATATGGATAGTGCCCTACGCGAATATCCTGATATTGTGAAAGAATACTTTGGTACGATTATCCCTTCTAACGATAATAAATTTTCAGCACTCAATACAGCAGTGTGGTCAGGTGGCTCATTCATTTATGTGCCGCCCGGTGTGCATATCGAAATGCCCCTACAAGCCTATTTCCGCATCAATACCCAAAATATGGGGCAGTTTGAACGGACTCTGATTATTGTTGATAAAGATGCCTATGTTCATTACGTTGAAGGATGCACGGCGCCGACTTATAGCAGTGATAGCCTTCATAGCGCAGTGGTGGAAATCATCATCAAAGATGGTGGGCGCTGCCGTTACACAACGATTCAGAATTGGTCAAATAATGTCTACAACCTTGTAACAAAACGTGCTGTTGCTGAGAAGAATGCGACAATGGAATGGGTGGACGCGAATCTTGGGTCCTTGCTCACAATGAAATATCCAGCAGTAATACTTAAGGGAGAGGGTTCACACGGAGAAGTGTTATCTATTGCATTTGCAGGTAAAGGACAGCATCAAGACGCAGGTGCAAAAATTACACATCTTGCCCCGAATACGACTAGCCAGATTATCAGTAAATCTATTGGTAAAGATGGCGGACGGGGTAGTTATCGCGGTTTGCTCAAGGTGGCGGAAGGCGCGGATAATATCAAGAGTAATGTGGTTTGTGATGCGCTGCTACTCGATGATATCAGTCGTTCCGACACTTACCCCACTATCGAAATTGATGCACAAAATGTCACAATGGGACATGAAGCATCGGTTAGCAAAATTGGTGAAGACCAACTCTTCTATCTGATGAGTCGTGGTTTGAGCGAAGATGAAGCGAATGCCATGATTGTTAACGGCTTCCTAGAACCACTCGTGAAAGAATTACCAATGGAATATGCACTCGAATTGAATCGCCTGATTCAAATCCAGCTAGAAGGTTCGATTGGCTAGATTGACATTTTCGTAGAGACATGGTGCGCCATGCCTCTACTTTCCTAAATGAATGAGATAAAGGAGAAAGTACAACAGTGGTTGTTGTTAAAAGACGCTCCGACGCACTCACACAGCCGCGCTATAGCCGCGATGATGTAACGACACTGAGCGATAAACAGAATGAGCCGCAATGGTTATGCGAAGCTCGCCGTGCTGCATGGGATGTCTATGAACAGACTCCGATGCCACATATGGAAGAAGAGTGGCGACGTACAGATTACCGTAGTATTCGCTGGCAGGAGGCAGATGTGATGATTTCTGCCAATGGTGTCGGCGAAGAAGTTGTGCCTGCAAAAAACCGCGAACCCTTAGTGGGTGATACACAGGGCGGATTGCTTGTTTTTGTTGATGGCAAAGTTGTTCACCATGAAGTCGCTCCCGAATTGACCGAACAAGGAGTGATTTTCACTGATTTGAACACTGCTATTCAAGAACATAGTGAACTTGTACAAGCTAATCTTGGCAAAGCAGTTCAGGCAGAAATGGGCAAATTCGCTGCTTTACATGCCGCATTATGGCAAAACGGCGTTTTTGTCTATGTGCCACGTAATAAAGTTGCCGAACTCCCCCTGCATGTCGTCATTTACAATACCAAAGAAGGCGCGAGTCTGCTGCATAATCTGGTCGTTGTCGAAGAAAATGCACAAGGTACTGTGCAAGTCGATTATGCCTCCGCCGAAGCCGAAAAACACTCTGCATATTTTGGTGGAACAGAACTCATTGTTGGTGATGCTGCGAATCTGCGTTATGTTTCGCTGCAAGAGTGGAATCGTGAGACCTATGATTTCAGTCATCAGCGTGCAATTGTTGGGCGCGATGCTAATCTGGATTGGGTTATTGGTAATATGGGTAGCCGCCTAACGAAGGCTTTTATCGAGGTTGATATTGTCGGCAAAGGCTCAAATGCACGAGTATCTGGTTTCTTCTTTGCGGATAAGAACCAATTTTTCGACCTTGATACACAGCAGAATCATAATGCTCCGCTAACAACATCTGATTTGTTGTTCAAAGGGGCAGCGAAAGATAATGCTCGGACTTTGTGGCAGGGAATGATTAAGTCGCTCCCCAAAATGCAGAAAATTGACGGCTATCAGGTTTGCCGTAATCTCGTGCTGAGTGATGATGCCCGTATGGATGGCATCCCCGGCTTAGAAATTGAAGCCGACGATGTGATTTGCTCTCATGCAGCGACATTTGGCACATTAGAAGAACAGCCTATTTTCTACCTGATGAGTCGCGGTATTGAACGCCCACATGCCCAATTAATGCTGATTTCGGGCTTCTTCGATGAACTGTTACAACGTATTCCGTTTGAGAAAGTGCGTGAGCGTTTAACAGAGGAAATTGAAGCAAAAATCGTAGGCTAAGTTTGCCTCGTACAAATTTTGGAGGCGTACTGAATATTCTGGTACGCCTTTTTTCTTCATGCAATTTATAACCCATGATTAAACTATTACAATGCCAAGTGTGAAAATAGCAGGGATGGTCTATGAATAAACCAACACTTCCATATGATGTCGAGGCAATCAGGGCTGATTTCCCGATTTTGCAACAAGCGCATCATGATGATGTACCGCTTGTATTCTTAGATAATGCCGCATCGAGTCAGAAACCGAATCTCGTGATTGATGGCATGACCAATTATTATCGTACCTCGCACGCTAATGTCCATCGGGGCATTTATCAACTGAGCGAACAAGCGACCCAACTCTACGAAGATGCCCGTAAGAAGGTACGTGATTTCATTCATGCCAGTAGCCACCGTGAGATTATCTATACTCGCGGCACAACTGAGGGTATCAACCTCGTTGCTATGACGTGGGGACGCAAGAATCTCGGCGTAGGGGATGTTGTATTATCGACAGCTATGGCACATCATTCCAATATTGTTCCATGGCAAATCCTCGCAGAAGAAAAGGGCTTCATGCTGAAATTTGTGCCAATACTAGACAATGGCACACTTGATATGGAAGCCTATCGCCAATTGCTGGAAGATAATTCCGTGAAATTAGTAACAGTCGTGCATTCGTCGAATGTACTCGGTACAATCAATCCGATTAAAGAAATGGCACACTTAGCACATGAGCAAGGCGCATTGATTTTGATTGATGGGGCACAGAGTGTTCCGCACATGCCTGTTAATGTGCAAGACTTAGACTGTGACTTTTTCGCCTTTAGCGGTCATAAAATGCTAGGACCCACTGGAATCGGAATTCTCTATGGCAAGCGCGATATCTTAGACGATATGCCACCGTATATGGGGGGTGGCGATATGATTGCGCGAGTGACACTAGAAGGCAGTACATGGAATGATTTGCCGTACAAATTTGAAGCCGGTACACCGTCGATTGCACCTGCGATTGGTTTAGGATTGGCAGTCGATTACTTGAGCAGTATTGGCATGGATAAGATTCATCAGCACGAGCAAATCATGACGGAATATGCGCTTGATAGATTGGCAGAAGTAGCGGGTTTGACAGTTTATGGTCCCCCATCAACACAAAAAGGGGCAGTTGCAGCCTTTACTATAAATGGCGCACATGCTCATGATGTGGCACAGGTACTCGACTCTTATGGCATTGCAGTACGGGCAGGTCATCATTGTGCCATGCCTCTACATCAATTGCTCAATGTCAATGCAACTGCTCGCGCTAGTTTCTACCTCTACAACACATTGGAAGAAATTGATATGCTTGCAGAAACACTGGAAAAAGTGAAAGATAAGCTCATTTTCTAAGGGAGCAAGATAAAACATGGAAGATATGTATCGTGAGATGATTCTCGACCATGCCAAAAATGGACATAATTGGGGTTTGCTAGAAAATCCCGATTTTGACCATGCCGAAGACAATCCGCTATGTGGCGACCATCTGCAACTGACTCTTACAATTGATGCAGACGGTATTATCCGCAAAGTGGGCTGGGATGGTGATGGCTGTGCGATTAGTCAGGCTTCGGCTTCAATGTTGGGCGATGAATTAGTCGGCATGTCGATGGATGAAGCGCGTAAATTGGATAAACAGATTGTACTTGATATGATTGGTATTCCCTTGACGATTAACCGCGTGAAGTGCGCTACATTGTCACTGAAAACGCTGATTGTCGGTGCATTGGGACAGAAACAGTGGGAAAAAATTGAGGATGAAGAATAAATGGCGTTGCAATATGTGACGTTTTGTACAGTAGATGAACTTCCATCCGGCAGCCGTGAAGTCTTCGATTTAGAAACCATGAGTATTCTTTTAATGAATGTGAATGGCACATATTATGCTGTTGAGAATATGTGTAGCCACGAAGAATACGAACTCCATGAGGGTGAATTGGATGGTTGCATACTAGAATGTCCAAAACATAGTGCGACCTTTGATATTCGTTCTGGCGAGGCATTGACAGCCCCGGCATTTTCACCGATTCGCATTTTCCCAGTCAAGGTCGAAGGTAATGACGTGCAAGTTGGCTTGAATTTGGATTAACGGGGTATAATTTGTGCAGAATGACTTAAAAATGAGGACTTTTAGATGGATGCAATGGATGTATTAAGGCAAATATATGGGGATGGCGATACAACACTGGTATTCGGACATCGGGGAGCAAAAGCCTATGCTCCGATGAATACCATTACTGCCTTTGAACTAGCTGCCGAACAAGGCGCTCACGGCATTGAATTAGACGTACAATTTTCGAGCGATGGCGAATTGGTCATTCTGCATGATTACACGGTGGATGAGACCACTGATGGTACGGGCAAAGTGGTCTCAAAATCACTAGATGAATTGAAATCATTGGATGCTGGTAGTTGGTTTGACCCGAAATTTACCGGACTAAGAATCCCCACTTTGGATGAGGTGTTTCAGGCGGTGGGGCAATCGCTAATTGTGAACGTGGAAATTAAGGTCTATGACTTGCCGGATGCCTCTATTGAACAAGCTATTGCCGATTGTATATTGCGAAATAAGATGCAAGAACGAGTGATTATTTCGTCTTTTACTCCTGTTAATATCCAACGCATGAAAACCATCGCACCAGATATTCCGCGTGGCTATTTGCAATTTCCATATACTCGCTTTGAAGTCACACAACCGATTCTCATTCCTGAAGATTATCATGCCGAACATTGGCATCATACCATGATTGAAAATCGGCAGATGGAATATGCCAAAGAAACAGGTAAATACGTCAATACTTGGACAGTCAATGAGGCTGCACGAGCGCGACAACTGCGTTTAATGGGCGTGCATTGTATCATCACAGATAACCCCGATGTGATTTTGAAGGCACTGCGTTAATGCAAACTTTGAAAAATCTGTGGTGGCGGTTGATTCGCTTTGGCTTTCAGCTGCTCTATAACGAATTGGCTTTTACCTATGATTGGGTGAGTTGGATTGTCTCGCTAGGGGTGTGGCAGTGCTGGCAGCGTTCAGCACTCGGTTATCTACCTAAACCATCATCAGGGCAGATTCTGGAAATTGCACACGGCACAGGTAATCTGCATCTCGATTTGCATGAAGCTGGATATACTGTGACGGGTTATGATTTATCCACAGCGATGGGACATATCACGCAGCGCAAATTACGAAAACGAGGTTATCAAGCACAATTGGCGCAGGGCATGGCGCAACAACTCCCATTTGCTGATGAAACATTCGCTGCAGTGGTGACGACCTTCCCGACAGATTTTATTATGCAAGCGACAACATTGCGCGAGGTACATCGTATTTTACAAGATGACGGCTGTTTTGTGATTGTGCTGAACGGTATGTTTACGGGAAGTGGTATTGTGCAATCGTTTTTGGAGTGGCTCTATGAAATTACAGGGCAGCGCGACGAAAATCAGACCAACGCCGCACCCTATTTTGAAGGCTATGGTTTTGATGTACAGACTACCGAGACACCTTGTCGCAATAGCATTGCCCAACTGGTGATTCTAACAAAGACAAAATAATCTCTTCTGGCATGTCTTGACCTGTTACGCGCTGAAAATTACGGAAATTCCCCCTAGCCTTTATTACGTGACCGTGCTATACTATGCACAACTTCATATGGTGGATGTAGCTCAATGGCAGAGCACCTGATTGTGGTTCAGGCGGTTGAGGGTTCAAGTCCCTTCATCCACCCTCAGCTAAGAGGCTAAAAAATTTATGGGGGACAACCCCACTATATCACAAAAAGCGCCCCGTTAGGGGTGTTTTGCTTAATAAAGGTATTCCAACTATGTATTATAATAGCCAATCACCTACTGTTGTTGACTTGTTCTGCGGTTGCGGTGGCTTGTCTTTGGGTTTCCAAAATGCAGGTTTTAAGATTATTTTGGGTGTAGATAATTGGGAAGATGCTCTGTGTACTTTTTCGCATAATCACTCAAACGCAAAGACCTTATTAGATGATTTGTCTGACGCTGTACCAAAACATCTTTTTGATGGTCTAGATAAAAATGCTATTGATATAATAGTTGGTGGTCCACC
>JAUZRW010000028.1 GCA_030950085.1 Anaerolineae bacterium | reverse complement strand
TAAGGATTGAAGATTAAATAAGCCCAACATTTCAATGAATTCGGTAATTTGCAGAAGTTACCCGATTTATAGTTTTCAGTTCACAGTTTTCAGTTCAGGATAATTGTTTTTCTGACAACTGATGACTAAAAACTGATAACTTTTCACGCTTATTCCCAAACTGTTGGAACAACGGTTGCTAGAGTTATTTAATTTCTGTTCCTTAGGATAATTTTGAACCACAGAGAATACAAGGAATCCTATTCAAAATGATGCTCTGTGCCTCTGATTCTCCGTTTCTCTGCGTTACGCTTTTTTCCAAAAGTTCTCGAACTCGGCATTAAAAAACCCTCCTGCAAGATATCAGAGAGGGTTTTTGTCTTTCATGAGCATATTGAAGCGAATAACAAATTACATCAGCGTTTCATGGCTTGCAATTGGCGGAATCCTATCACAAGGACTAAAAATCCGACTAAGACAACAACGCGATGAACCGTGCTGCCGTACTTTATCTCATCCGGTGTACCTGCATTTAAGACAAAGAAACTGCCTGTGAGAGTGGCTAGAAGGTGGGCAATACCCAGAATAACGGTACCAATGACGATGTATGTCAGCGTTTTACCAACAGCCCCGCCAATACCGCGCACAGTTAATACCATCCAGATAGATGCCGCAATCAAGATGACATCCAATAAAATATTAATATTTCCGACTGTCATAACATTCCCCTATTCAATTTAGAATATCTTTATATAATTGATCCAGCCCTAATGTTTGCACAAATTTCAGCACTGCCGGGTCTGTACTTTTATTAATATACTCCAATTCACTCACAACTTGACCCGTACCGATGATACTCGCTGCATAAGTCATGGCGCGTGCCAACAAAGCCTGATAGACCGCCGTATCAGTATGTTTCAATTGTACCGTAATATGACCATCGCTCATGCTCACTGTCCAAACATTGCGCTGACCCGTTTCATTGAGTATGTCTTCAAGATTTTTCGCAACTTTTGGACCTGCCCAATTCATAAGCAGTTCATAGAGGGCATCAATCTGAGTGACAAAGTAGGCTTGGAGGAAAGTTTCTTCCCGTGTATTCATAGCCTCTTGAACAGTGCTAAAGGTTTCGCTCGGCGCGGCGGATACATCCGGTATCAATGTTAACTTGATATCTGCTCCGACAAATTTGCCATCATCATCACGGGTGGCGATGGCAGAACAGTTGACGGTATGCTTCTTGCCGCGTGCATCAGTAATCTCCAACGGCTGGTCATCAACTTTTCCCAATGTGTTAATATCTTGCATCAATTGAGCCGCAACATCCGCATCGCAGCCTAGCACGGTTGCAAGCGGTTTACCGATGATAGCGCGAGCTTCGTTGTGATGTCGCCGCAATAAATGAAGACATTGTGTATCAACGAAAATTGCGTGTCCGAGCATATTCGTCATCAGCAGAGCCTCTAGCGTTTCTTGTTCTGCACTTGTACTATCGCTTTCAAGTGTCTCATTCGCCAATGCCTTTTCCAAATCAATTGCAAGGTTGCCCGAAGACTGATAACGCTCATTGACTTCTTTGGCGAGCGATTGTTCAATCACTTTTTGTACCACATCTGGCAAATCAGGGCGCGTTTTACGAATATCTGGGATTGGTTGGGTAATATGGGCGACAAGGACACCGGCTGCTGTTGGCGCTTCATAGGGGGCTTGTCCAGTAAGCATTTGGTAAATGGTCACGCCGAGCGCATAGACATCCACTGACTCGGAGATAGTCCCACTCGTGGCTTGTTCGGGTGCCATATAATCCGGCGTACCCAAAATCATTGTGCCAGTGATATTGCTGCTAGACTCCGTAATCTTGGCAAGTCCAAAATCCGCCAAATACGTATTGCCACGCTCATCTAATAAGACATTACTCGGTTTGAAGTCTCGATGAACAATGCCCTTGCTATGGGCAAAGTCGAGTGCCTGAGCGATTTGATGCACCATCCGAGCAACCTCTGTGGGTGGGATCGCCCCTTTAGCAATGCGGTCAGTTAGTGTACCGCCATCAATATAAGCCATCACGATATACGGCATATTCTCATATTTACCAAAGTCGTAGACCGGCAAAATATGTGGATGTTGCAATTGGGCAATCACTTCAACCTCACGGTAAAAGCGTTCGAGAAAGGTCTCATCATGGGTGAAATTAGGTGGCAAAACCTTGACAGCAACATCACGCCCGATAGAGGTTTGCCGTGCTTTATAGACAGTTGCCATGCCGCCTTTAGCAATTTCTTCAATAATTTCGTATTGACCCAAACTCTGACCGACAAGTTCAGTCATAAATTAATCGCCTTATGGATAGATAACACGTTAACGATACGATTATTATACAGCAAAATGCAAACTGTGGCGCAAACAATGGCACGCAACATTAACTACTGCTTTGAGAAGACCCATCCGTCCGATTGAAAATCTTAGTATTTTTGCAGATTAATCCCTGTCCATTTTTTCGGAAGAAGTTCGCTCGTACTGAAAACTGTGAACTGAAAACTTTAATCTTCAGATGGGGAATTATCAGATTCGGGATGTGTGTCTGTTTCTGGGCGTTTCCATAAGAAAACAAAACCCCCAGCTAAGATAATTAGAACGATACCACTTGCGGCAACCCATTGTTCAAT